>CAZLQM010000023.1:0-15661 GCA_964561945.1 uncultured Gammaproteobacteria bacterium
CCAGGATTAACAAGTCCATTCATTTTTTCAAAAATCATTTCCTCAGGTGTCTGAATCCAAAATATATTACCTCCAATGTGGGATTCTCTCCAAGGAAAATGTTCCAGCTCTTGTCTTTCCAGCAAATCAACTACATGGTTACTCTGACCAATAGTCCCTCTTTGTAATGTTTGAGCTTGTTCATTCCAATTAAAATCTGACATTGTCTCGGGAAGATCTTCGGAATGTACCCCAATATCGTAATCATTTTTGCCACCGCTTATCCGCTGGTCAATAAGTACAAAATGTTCATCATTTTGCCTTATTTCATTAAGTGTTAAATACATCCCCATACTTCCCATGAATACAAATTTATTAGAAGTAGCATTTGCAATGGCACCCCCTACTTCTGCTAATTGTCTCAATACTGTAGACATCTTATTATCAGTACTATTTTCAATAGCGTGATTTACTGATGAAATCTTATCTGGAAGGGTAGTTCCTTCTCTTAATTCAGTGAATGTAAAGGAATCAAGTACTTGATTACCAATCAGACCTTCTAATTCCTCACCTACTGCTGGTAGTTCTCTAGGAGGATCATCATACGGATTTGTTTCTATATCAATATCTTCATTACTCATATGTAAAATTATAGGGGCGATTTCTGAATAATTTGGTAAGTCTTAATTTGTCTTAGTAATAATACTTATTACATCTTTTATCATTTAGAAAGTAATTTAATCGACAAAATCATTTCGTATATTAATTTAATTGTAATTGACTTAATTAATATTCTTCGGACTTGCACTAACTCCTCCGAAACTATCAACTAGATTCTTAACTTCAGAATTATACTTATCCGTGGTAAATATAATTGCACGCCTGGGCAACTCTGATTGGTAATGAGTATACTTGGCGATAACATCTATCGGCCACCATCTCATGGTTTGCTGTGAGGTCATTCCGGGAAGGGAAAACGAATCAGAAATCAGAACGTGATCGTTTTGAACATCGAGAAGCGAGACCGCATGTCTACCTGATTGGAAAGGCATATCATGTAATTCTTGAGTATTGATCAATAATACTCCATCGTCATCTTGTTTAATAAATTGAATTCCCATTTCCTGCTCTGCTTCTCGGACCCAATGGATGACGAACCTGTTATCAAGTAACAAGGCGACGGTTATGCTGGAGGAATTAACTAGATTAGCTAAGTCCTCCAGTTTGTTATATCCAACAATTGTGTGAGCCTTGACTTGACTGTTGGTGGCTTGATTAACCCAGTATTGAATTGCGTGATAATACATATCTCCTTGATCGGTGAGAACTTGCCAGCCATGGGGATATGGCTCTTGTGTTAGAGGATTATTGGCGGTAATTCCGTGCAATGGAAGTAACATACGAAACATCGAAGCGATTGATTGTTCATCAAATTGTCTTGCTCCACAAAGAGCATTAAGACAAGTGCAGGTTGCACTTGGCAAACAAAGGCCTCGGCCAATAGCATGAAGATTAGTTCCGTAGATTACTTCTAGAATTGATTTGCGATTATACTTAGCCCGGAAGTTGTTCATTTCATCCAATACGTATGGTGCTGCTGCAAACTGAGATACATAAGCATATGTCATGTCAGCGAATTTGTCTTTGGAAGAATTATTGAGAGTTATTTGTTTCATCATACATATAATATTTTATATGATAAATAGAAGTTGAGGAGAAATTAATTGAACTGAATCAAGCTTAGGACTAAAGGAATATAAACCAAGGCAATAATTGAACTAGAAATAACAACCATTGATGCTTTGTCGGGATGAACTCCAAGTTGGGATGAATAAGCTACTAGGGTTGTGCCTGTGGGGACGAGAGAAAGTAGTAGCATGATGTTGTAACTTAGTGCAGTATTAATGACATGAATGAAATTCTTATCAAGAAAAATAATGAATAAAATAAATGCTGGCCAAACGATAAATTTGGCAATTAGAGCAAGCATAGTAAATTTGAAATCAAAATGCAGTTTCTTAACTTCTGCTACTGCTATTCCTAAGATCATCATTCCCAAAATTGTAAAAATTCCTCTGACATCTTTGATGAGTTCGGTATAGATTTGACTAATTGCGACATTGGAAAAAACATAGGTATTAAATTTTAGTTGGTTAAGGATAAGTCCTAGGAAAAATGTATAGGTAGATGGCAGGCTGAGAGTTTTGGCTAGACTTTGAGCAGTGGAAAACTTGCCCCTCGCGGTAACGTAATAACCAATTGTAGTGGTATAAAGTGTGAATCCAAAGCCAGCAGCGATTACTAAACTCTCAGACTGGGTACCGAAAAAAGCAATGCTAGCAGGAATAGCAAAGTAAGCATAATTACCGTAACTTGTCGCAAAACCTACTAGATTGGCACGACTGTCTTTGAGAATTCTTCGACCTATGGTTAGGAAACAAAAAGTAATTAGGGCTGCAATGACATAAAAAATTACTGGCAGGAAAATAACTCCATTGCTCAATTGGACAGTGAAAATTCCATGGAAAGTAATTATGGGTAAGAGGAAATATATTAAGAGAGAGGCGATCTGATTTTTGTCGATCTTGAGTAATTTGCGACTTGCGTATCCAATGAATGTATAGATTATTAGTGGTGTAATCTTGAGTAGCATCTCTAGGAAGGCAGACATAAATCAAGTGTAGCATTCATAGCGATGTAAAACGTAATAAGTGCGTTTATATAATTAGAATAATAGTTAGGAGTTTTCTGGGTGAAAGACTTGAAAAAAAGAAAGTGACGACAGACCCACTAAAAAATTAGCGTTTAATGGGTCTGCCGCAATAGCGAGCTGAAATTACCTTCTACGGTCATAACAGCAGGTGTTTTCCGAAAAAGATGTCGGGCACTGGAATCCGACATCTCACCTGCTTTTGATTCTAACAAAATTAATTAAGATTGAAAATATATTATCTTTTAAGCCAATGTTTGAAGTAAAATTTAGAAGAGGATTTGAGAAAAAGGTAATTACTTCACGACCGGATACATAGCCTGCCAAGCGACGATTCCGCCATCAAGATTAGTGACATTTGTAAAGCCTTTTTGGCGCATAAGCTGTAGTGCTTGACCAGAGCGATTTCCAGATCTGCAGTAGATGAAGTATTGAGAATTTTTGTCAAGGGAATCGAGCTTAGTGTCGAAATCTTGGGCTTGGTAGAAGTCTTGGTTAATTGCGTTAGCAATATGTCCTTGAGAAAATTCATCAACGGTTCGGATATCCAATAAAACAGGGTCTGCGGCAGAGGTTAGTTTTGAATTGAACTCTTGTGGCAAAACTGTTGTAAGCATAGGTTTGGTATCGCAGCCTTGCGCTTGACAATCAGTAGGCTTGAAAAAATAATAACCTAGTGAAAATGAAGCTACAACTAGTAGGGTGACAATAATAAATTTCATGATGAGTAGATAATAGCTTTAGTGACAGTTCATTTCAATCTTTGAAATAATTGAAATCAAAACCCTGGGAAATAGTCTGTGCTGATTTGTGAATTTGGTACATTTAACGATTTCAATAAATGTTTGGAGGATTCAACCATCATATTGGGCCCAGATAAATAAAATTTACGATTAAGGTAATCTGGCACGTACTTAACAATTAAATTTTTGTTGAGGTAACCGACTTCTCCTGACCATTGCTTGGGAACATTTATAGCTTGGGTTATAACGTTGACAGTTTTGAGCCCAGTTTTTTTGGCTTGATCAAAGATGTCTTGATATACAAACTCATCTTTATGAGAGCAAATATAAAACAAAACAATATCACGTGTTTGGTCTGTGTCAATTAAATATTTGACCATACTACGAAATGGAGTTATTCCGATACCTCCAGCAATGAAAACTAATTTTTGAGAATTATTTTGGGGTAATACAAAATCCCCTGCGAGTTGGCCTACGAGAATTTGATCCTCTGTTTTGAAAGAAAGTAACTTTTGTTTGAAGATGCTTGGCTTTTGATCGGGAATTTTTATACCGAGTTTGAGAGTTTGCTCTGTCGGAGACGAAGCCAAAGTAAAATAACGACGATTGCCTCGAGCATCAGTTTGGCTTGGGGGAATTGTAAATTCCATATATTGACCTGGTGTGTAAGTGAAATTAGGAGGTTTGGTAAAGGTAAGCTCGATAATTTGAGGAGCAAGTTTGGTTTGGGATTTGAGGGTAAGTAAGAATTTCGATTTAGGACTCATAAGATAAGAAAAAACATTGCCCACAACTAAGGCTAGTTCTGAAGATGAACGAAATGGTCCAAGGTTAAATTGCAAACCAAAAAATATTCCTGTCAAAATTCCATATGTTATGTATAACTGGCGCTTGGGCGGGGTGGTTAGAGGTTCGGTGAGCATAACAGAACCAAAGAAGATTAGAGGCCATGATGTAAATAATTGAATTAATGAGTCAGTAAATGTTAGTCCGTGTCGGAGATTAGAAAGTGAGATTACTACAATTGCCGTAAATAGGAATGCAAAAAATAATGAAAAGCGCCTGAGTTTGCGAATTATTAAGAAACCTATGAGCATAACTATTGGCAGAAGATTACGACTACCGACCCACCAGATTCCGTTACCGTATCCCAGAATACTTAGAACTAAAATTCCAATGGCTGCGGGATTGAAAAAATGCTTACGATTAACAGCAAATAAAAACTTAGAACCAATGGCAACTACGGTCGTAGCTATGGTTATGTAAATATCTTCGTTACTTTGAATAGGCGATAAAATGAAAAATAGAATTAAAGCAGTTATAAGAAAAGATTCTATGTTTGTGATAGCGCGGAAAATTTTGGTAAATAGTAGCTGGGTTATAACTGAAGTAATGAGAATTAGAAGCAACAATTGAATAAACTTATATCCCGAATAGGGTAGTAAATTAAGGAAGCCAAAAAGAATTGAGATCAAAGCTAGTATCCCAAGAAAATTGAGAACTAAACGATACATGGTAATGGCATTGAGGAAACGATCGATAGTGTGCATGTTTTAATTATAATTTAGTCGATAAAAATCTTTGCATCAAATTCATCTGATTTGGTAAAAGTCAGATTTGAATACAAAATCAGATAATTAAAATCAAAATGTGGAGTCAGTTGTTCGGGTGAAGTGAGAAATAGACAAGTAGCAAGGGCATCTGCGAGAATGGTTTGGGATGAGATTACCCAAGTGGCTAGAATATGATTTGGAGAAGACAGAGTATCTGGGTGAATAATATGATGGAACTTTCCCCACGCACGTCGATTACCTGATGACGCGGCCAAAGCTTGGTCGGTAAGAGCAATAGTACCAATAACTTGGTCGGGATTAAGCGGATGCTCAAGCCCCACTTGAAGAGAATGATGATCTTGATGTTGATAATACATATCCCCTCCAGCATCCACGCAATAAGATTTGATTCCTGATCGGGAAATTAAATTGGAAATGACATCTACAAGATGCCCCTTACCTACTCCACCGAAATCTAGTTGGCAAGGATTGAGAACTGTTAGTGTATTGGGCAAAGTAAATTTGAGAACTGAATCCATGGTGGGCATCTTGGTCAATTTGTTTGAGCGGAAAGAATATGCTGAGTCGTATCCAGATTGATTGAGCAATTGACCAATGGTGGGGCTGAAAGATCCAGCAGTAATACGATTTAGCATTTGATACAAATTAATCATAACTACACCATCTGTATCTAATTGATATTCACCTTTTTGCTTAGACATTTGGGAAATAAGAGATGAATCTATAAATCGAGAGTAAGTTGATTCAAAATTGGTAACTGTTTGTTTTATTGTGTTAACTAAATTTGAGGGAAATTGATCTTGATATAAATCTATTTTCCAATGAGTTCCTATGGCTTCAAATTCAAGTTTTGCGTTAGTCATATAGTAAATTTGCAAATGTAGATAGCAAATATCTTGCGAAATGAAATTTGCTATCTATAAAACTTTGGAAATTAAACAGATGCCTGTTGTTTAATTTTTTGAAGTGCATCATTAAAACCTATTGGAGTTAATGAAGAACCTGATACTTTAGTCAAATTAAGTTCATTGATATTTTTGCCAACTACTAATGGCTGGAAATTATCACCAAACTCAGTTTGGAATCTTTTTGATTCTCGATCTTCTGCTAGACTTTCGAAAGTTGTGCCTGTAACGACACCATTGGTAATAGTGATGCCTACATTTATTTCTCGAGGGCCTCCTGGAGTTATATAATCTCCGATTGCCTGATAAGTACCGTCGGTATAACTACTAGGAGTATCAGACTGCACACCTGTAACAGAAGGGTTAACATTAGAAACAGAATTTGATGAATTCTGAAATTGAGATGATAGAGCACCGACATTATTTTTACTCTGATTCTGGTTGTTGTAAACAATGATGGCGGCAATAATAATAATTGCAATTAGACCTATGGGGAGGATTTTGGGGAGATTTGAATTATTTGATGGTTCGTCCATGTGATCACCTCCTTAAATTATCGATTTGGACAAGTGTATAAGAAGTTAAATGAGAAACTGCTGAAAAATTATGATTAATATATAACTATGGGTATCAATAAAAAATTTATGGTGTATATATTGAGAACATCTGAAGGAACCCTATATATAGGACAAACTAATAATCTAGAAAAAAGATTATTGACTCACAAACAAGGAAAAGGTGCCAAGTATCTGCGGAGGTTTGAATCCTTTGAGTTGGTTTATAGCGAAGCATGCGAAACGCGATCGCAGGCGATGCAGCGAGAACTTCAGTTGAAGAAATTAAAGAAAGCACAAAAAGAGGAATTGATTAATCATAACTAAAGACACAATCCTCCAGGTCGACCTGAAGGATTGTGTCTGTTTGAAAATTTTGGTAGGAATTAGTTATTTAAACCTCTCCCCTTACCATGCATCCCCATTCTACCCATGCCCATAGATTCACCCCTATTGCCCCGCCCGCCTAAGATTAAGCTTATGTCAATACCATTTTGATCAGCCCACGATTGAAGCTCATCATGTTGTTTTTGCATTGCATCTCGACGTTGTTTAAAAGTAAGTGAGTCCTCCCAATTATCATTATTGGCAATTAATTCATTATGTTTGGCAATAATTAATTGTTTTTGATCTTGGGTTATATTGCCATCGGTTACAGCCTGAGTTAAACGATCTTCAAAATTTGATTGCATCATCGCTTGATGCTCTGACCGCTCTTCATCAAAGACCTGTTGAACATCTTCTGTCTTAAGATTAAATTTGGTAGCAATCTTAGATACCAATGAGTCAAATCTCGATGTTGAAGTCTCTGCCTTAACTTGACTAGCTGTAAAAACTAATGCGCTGGATAAAGCAATAATAACTGCTGCTATAGTTATTTTTTTCATATTTTGTTCACCTCCTTTCAATGATTACTTTAATAGATCAAGCTGAAGAAGAGCTTAAAGGTTAGAAAGAAAATTTTGATTTAGAAATTATTCATAGCGCAGTGCCTCAATGGGTTGTAAACGGGCGGCCTTACGAGCTGGATACCAGCCAAAGATTATCCCGATTGCTGCGGAAACTCCGACAGAGAGTAGTAATGAATTGAGTGAAATTGCAAAAGGAAATCCTAAGCTGGTGGATAAGAAATATGAAATACTTACTCCTAGTATCAATCCAATTAAACCTCCTGCGAGAGTGAGAATTATTGACTCAATTAAGAATTGAGCAATAACGGTTTTGCGTTTGGCACCTAAGGCTTTGCGCAAACCTATCTCGCGAGTCCGTTCAGTAACGGTCACCAGCATAATATTCATGATGCCGATACCCCCCACGAGCAATGAAATTGCTGCAATTCCTCCTAGGAGCGAAGTGAAAATACTTGTGGCTTGTGATGCGGTGCTAAGAATGTCACTCTGAGACATGATAGTAAAATCTGCATCTTGAGGCGAATTAAGTTTGTGGCGTTTTAGTAATAGGTAACCTACTTGGTCTTGCGCTTGAACCATTTGATCTTCGCTAATGACGCTGATTGAAATAGTTGATAAATAATCCTTACCAAATATTTGTTTTTGTGCTGTGGTAAGCGGGATGTAAATAGCATCGTCTGGATTGTTGAAACCACTGCCTCCTTTGGGTTGGGTAACTCCAATAACCCGTAAGGTTTGGTTGTTGATTCGGATATTTTGGCCCAGAGGATCAGTATTGGGGAAAAGACTTTCGGCTACAGTCGGTCCAAGAACTACAACTTTGGCAAGAGAAACATCTTCTTGAGTTGTGATAAATGAACCACTTTGCATGGTAAGTTTCTTGACATCAGCATAGGCGGACTGGACACCGAAAACTTGAGTATTAGTATTGTTGCGGCCTGCGGTTACTTGAGAACGATTGCTTAGCTCGGGCGAGACATCACTAATCAATGAACTTAAGTCTGCCTTGATTGCTTGAGCGTCTTGCAAAGTTAGTGTATTAGAACTACCAGCACTGCCTCTTACACCAGATGATGAGAAACTTCCTGGAATGACAGTAAGCAGGTTAGAACCTAATGACTGAATTTGATTTTCGATAGCTTTTTGACCACCTTGACCGAGTGAAATAAGAGCGATTACGCTACCTATACCGATAATAATACCTAGAACTGCAAGGCTGGTACGCATTTTGTTTATGGTGAGTGAATTAAGTGACTCTAAAATTAGTTCTAAGATATTCATGTTATTTGAATTTATATGTTGATTTTTTGGGTGTTTTATTAATATGATCAGAAAAAAGTTTGCCATCTTTGACGGTGATGATTCTTTTAGCATGTTCTGCAATGTCCTGTTCATGAGTAATCATAATGATGGTATTCCCTTGTTGATTGAGATGCTGAAAGATTCCCATGATTTCTTCTGCTTGATCAGAGGCGATATTTCCAGTTGGTTCATCTGCCAATATAATTGCTGGATTCATAACTAAGGCTCTAGCTATAGCGACACGTTGTTGTTGACCTCCTGACAATTGATTAGTTGTGTGATTCATGCGATTGCCAAGACCCACCATTTGGAGATATTTTTGAGCTTGAGATTGTCTTTTCGTAAATGGAATTCCAGCATAAACCATGGGTAGCATGACATTTTTGAGAGCACTAGTACGGGGAAGCAAATTGAACGCTTGGAATACGAAACCAATCTTCTGGTTCCGAATATCGGATAATTCATCCTCTGTTAATTTGCCGATTTCGTGGCTATCAAGGATATATTGACCTGAAGACGGGATGTCTAGAGCTCCCAAAATGTGCATCAGAGTTGATTTACCACTGCCTGAAGGTCCCATAATTGCTACGAACTCACCTTGATTTATTTCGAAAGAAACATCATTAAGGGCAAGTGTTCGTATTTGTCCTGTTAGATACTCTTTTGAAATGTGTAAAACCTTTATCATGTGTCAAAAGCAGTGTGTTTAACGCATCGGGACTCTCGTGCCACCTGTACTGCGAGATCCGAAAGAACTAAAAACAGAAGTTGTTTGGCTGTTGGTAGTATTAGAAATAGTTCCAACCACAACTGAGTCACCTGCGTTTATCCCTTCAAGGATTTGGGTGTCTGTAGTGGAACTTAATCCGATTTTGACTGGAATTTGATTTAATGAACCATCTAAATTGAGAGTCCTGATGTAATGCTTGTCGCCCTTGGTTTGAACCGCAGAATTGGGGACAAGAGTTGTATTTTCTATTTGATTAATTGTAATTTCTACATTGGCTGCCATGTTGGGAAGTAGCTTGATATTCTGAGGATCGTAATCATTAATTGAAATTAATACAGGATAGGATGTCACTCCTGAGCTTGTAACTCCAACTTGGTTGATACTTATAACCTGACCATTAAATATTTGATTGGGATAAGCATCAAACGTTAATGTAGCGTTTTGGTTTAGCTCGATTTGCGGAATATCAATTTCGGTGAGGTTAACTGAAATTGAAGGGCTGCCTGAAGTTGAAATATTGGCAATAGTCGTTGACTGATTAGAGTTGGAAGTAATAATTGTGCCTTCTTGGACGAGAATTCCTGATATTCGGCCAGTGATTGGAGCATAGATAAAATTTGAATTTTGTTGATACTCAAGCCAAGCTGAATTAAGTGAAATTTGGGCTTGAGAAATGACTGATTGTTGAGTTTTATATTTGTTTTCTGCTGATAACCAGTCTGAATTTTGCTGGATATAAGTAGGATCATCAGTTGCTAAATCTCGGGCTACAGCATCATTTATAAGTTTTTGGTTAACAGACCACATTGAGGAATTAAGACTATAAAGAGTACTTTGAGCCGATGATAGGTTGTTTTGCGCGTTGCGATAGGCAGCAAGTGCCGACTGGGATTTTTGTGATCCAGATAAATCGAGCTCTAGTTGAGCTATTTTCTGACCTTTAGTTACTTGAGTGCCGTCTTGGACATAAAGTTTGGTTACTACTCCAGTTGCTTGAGTTGTAATCTGAGTGCTGTTGGTTGAGGTCACTTGACCTGATGCCGTAATACTAATCTTAAGTGTATCTTGGCGTGCTTTTTCGCTACGATAAGTTGGACTGCTGTCTGAAGAATTAAATTGAGTGTACCCAAACCACGCGAATGCAGAAATTATAATTAAAATAAGGATCTTACTCCAACGTGGTAGCTTGGTAATTTTTGAAATAGCTTGGTTTATTTTTTTCATATTTGAGTAGTCTATGAATTAATACTGAATAATGGCTGAATTTATGAATTATTGGTAGCTAATGGAAGTCTGATGGTGACGATTGTGCCTTGTGATTCTTGGCTGTCCAGAGAAATTGTACCTTGATGTTGGGTTACTATTTGCTTGGCGATTGATAATCCTAGACCGTAACCTGCGTTAGATGTTTTGGTTCGGGCTTGTTGTGATTGATAAAAACGATCAAATACATATGGCAAATCTTGCGATGAAATACCGATACCATGATCTTGGATTGTGATATTGAGATATTTTTTGTGTATTTGAAATGAAATATCGATGCTACTTGGATTGGGACTGTATTTGATAGCATTATCAATTATTATGGTAAATAACTGAGTGATACTCTGTAGATCTCCCAGTATATATATTTCTTGAGGAACAAAATTAATTTTGAGATGGCTAAGCTTGAGAGAGGAAGCAAAATTTCCTATAACTGTTTGGATTATTGGTGATATATTAAGCAGCTCGTGTGGAGGATTATTATTAGAATCATATCGGGACAATGTAAGTAGTGATTCTGAAAGTAACTGTAATTTGTTGACTTCTGCAATACTTTCTTTAATTAAATTATTGGCATCTTGTTTGGTGTTTTTGGGATCTCGCAGATATACTTCGAAGGTTGTCTTGAGTGATGACAACGGAGTTTTGAGCTCATGAGATGCGTCAGAAATGAACCTATTTTGCTTATCGAGCATTTCTTCGATAGGCGAAAGTGTTTTGCCAGCAAGGAAATATCCTAGGCCCCCTGAAGCAATGAGCACAACGCTATTGAAGATGATTAAGGAGATAACAATTCTGTGTTTAGTTTCATTAATTAAACCAGGATCTACTAAATAGTTCGCCATCATTCCACGAGGGAGTGATTGGGGGTCAGGAAAAAACTGTGAATTGGGAGTTCTCCTTTGGATGCGTTGCTCATGCATATGAGAAATCCTGTCAATTTCTCGAGTTAAGGATTCATAAATTACAGCGCTAAAAGATAAGGATAAAAATGTAATAATGAGCAGATACCAAGCAGTAAGTTTGACACGAGCATTAGTAAACATATTAACTAAGTTTATATCCAAAACCTCTAACAGTTTGAATTAATGAAGGTAAATCGGAAAATGGATGATCAATTTTTTGGCGGAGGTTCTTAATGTATACCTCAACCGTATTAGCTAAAATGTCAGCATCATAATCCCAGACATGGGCTACGAGATGATCTTTGCTTAAGACTTGACCTGGGTGTCGAATCAGATATTCGAGCAAAGAAAATTCTTTGCTGGTAAGTGAGATAATTTTACCAGCACGTGTCACGGTGGCAGTCGAAGAGTCCAATGTTAATCCTTTATATTCCAAGATTAGATGATCAACTTGTGGGGGGCGACGAATTAAAGCTCGCAGACGAGCTAATAATTCTTCGAATTCAAAAGGCTTACTTAGATAGTCATCTGCTCCACTGTCTAACCCCTGAACCTTATCTTGAGTTTGAGATTTGGCGGTAAGCATTAATATTGGAGTCGAAACTTGATTTTGGCGCAAAGCCTGACAAATTTCAGGCCCCGTCTTAAAGGGCAACATCCAGTCCAAAACAATGACATCATATTCTTGATTACTAGCAAAATCATAGCCAGCATTTCCATCATAAGTCACATCTACGACGTGTTTTTCTAATTCCAAACCTTTTTTTATGGCGTTGGCAAGCCTGATTTCATCTTCGACAACTAAGATTTTCATACTACTATTATAGTCTCTACTCTGAAGAAGAGCTGAAAGTAAAAGAATATTTGTAATCTTTATACTTATTTTGGAATATGAAATAATAGCGAAAATAGTTTCTATGCAATGGAAAAAATTCTCATATTATGCAGGACATAATAAACCATACTGGATACCCTCAGATTTGAACCTTCAAATGCCAAAAAACAGTATGTTGCCGATTGATCAACAACATTTTTTGGCCTACATACCATGGGAAGATAAATATCTTGATTTAATTCCCGAAGATTTTAAAATATTTTTTAAACATATTAAAGACAAATTATCTGCAAGAACTACAGATGTGCATACGGCTATTTGTCTTGGGATGCTTGATGAATTTCTTATTAATTTTCCCGAGGTTAATCGACGTATTCTTGGTTTATCACTAATTTTGCATGATATTGGTTGGAGTAATCTAACTGAACAAGAAATTGCTTTAAGCTTGGGCGTGAGCGGGCTTCAACTAACTGATCAAGCATTTGCTCCAAAAATTAAACATGCCGTTTTGGGTCAAAAAATAGCCAAAGAAATTTTAGACACCTACAAATTTAATAAACCTCTTAATGAAAAAGAGGTGCAATTGATATTGAAGGCGATAAGATATCACGATGAACCGTGGGAGATCAAAAATGGAAACAATGAGATCCCGATTGAAGTTAAACTTTTAGTAGATCTTGATCATATTTGGTCTTTTACCTATCAGAATTTTTGGCAAGATACGGCTAGAAAGGGTGTGAGTCCAGAAGAATACGCTGATAATTTAGAAGCTGATATAAGTTCATACTTTATTAGCGATTTCGGGAAACAAAAGGCAGGAGAGTTGTTGGAGGTTCGTAGAGTGGAAATTAATAATTTAAAGAAATTTATTGCTTGAAATTAATATGACTTTCATCAACTACCTAATTGAAACTTTCGGCATTGAGAATCTAGGTCAAGTCAAATGGTCACACGCTGTAAATTCAAAGAAAAAATTATTAGACATGTTATTAGATCCTTCTGTAATGGTAATTGAATCAGATATTAGTATGGGAAATAATAATGAAGTTATTTGTGCTCATCCCCCTGATACAAAAAGTGATCTAAGTCTGATTCAGTTGTTGAATAAAGTCGGTGAAACAAATAAAGCAATTAAACTTGATTTCAAAGATCCAAGAGTTATAAGAGAAAGTCTGAAAATAATTAAGTCATTGAAAATTTCGAATAAGATGTTGTTGAACGCAGATGTTCTGCAAGGAAATGGTGCAAGTAAGTCAAAATTTGATGCACGAGAATTTGTGGATATATGCAAACAAGAAGTTCCTGATACGAATTTATCATTAGGGTGGACTAGTGTTGCTGATGTAAATTACCCATACGAAATGAAAGAGATCGGGGAAATGCTCAAATTGGTAAATAATGAAAATTATGTGACATTTCCGGTAAGAGCTTGTCTTTTGCCTAATTCTTGGAACGCACTGAAATATCTACTTAATCGAAATGATACTTGGACATTGAGCCTGTGGAATAATGAGCCGTTAGACAATAACCTAGTTTATTGGATTAAGGAAAATACTGAATCGCAAAAAACTTACTATGACTTGATTGATGGAAACAAGGAATCTGTATATCTTATGTAAACACAACTTCCTAGCTTGTTTGTAATAATTTTTTAGCGAAAGAATCTTATAGTAATATCGTATTTTGTTATTTCGTACTAATATACTGGGGACTTGTTGCAAGGCGCAGCGAGTTTGACATATCAATAGGAGCTAAAACACTCATGTAGTCCTTAGTGTTTTTCAAATGACTGAGTTAATATCCTTATTACTTGTTGTCATACATAGCAAATTTAAAAATCTGAGTTTCCCAATGAGGGAATGACCATCCCGATAGGAACTCCGGATTTAGATACTACCATCCTAATAAGTTGGAAATTTGCAAGGAATCAAAGAAGTTCGCGCATATCTCGAAATTTCTGAAGAGATTTTTTTTACAATTTGATTCGAATAAATCAGTAGAACTGCATATCGTACTTACTTTCCACGATTTAATTTATCTTACTTCTGGTAAAAAGTGAGGAAGTTCACTGAAGACAAGGAAGATTATATAAAATCGTCTCAATCTAAATTATCTTTTTGGGCCCGATGCAGCTTGCTGGAATCCCCCACTACAGCTTTACAGTTCCCCGTAGAGCTCGTGTGCATCATGTAGTCCAAAGCTACTCTTGCGGCAATACTGGTAAACGGCAGGGTTGCTTCCCTTGGCCCCCAACACAAAGTCAATTTGATCATAGCTGCACATCGAGGTGGAACACTTCACGTCAAACAGCCTAGTGAAGCTCTGGGTACTTGTGCAGCGCACCTGCATATCGTAATCCACATAGCCGTTTGTGCTATTGTACTTAGCGTTGAAGTCACCACCCACAATCGCATCCTCTCCAGTGACGATCTTACTGGCAATAAAGTTTACAGAATCTTCCATTCCACCACATACCCCACTGACCAGTGTCTTATTCATCTGCTGCGGTTTGCGCTGCAAATGCGTATTGAACACCTTCAATCTGCCAATTGGAGTATTAACTAGAGCATAGGTAATGTTTCGTTTGCCAAAGATATCTGCGTATCCAGTGGCGTCAATAGGGAATTTTGAAATTGTGACCAGAGAATGCTTCACCTCTCTCTGGAATTTCGAATAGAAGTACAACTTATACGGCACTTGGCTCTGCACCCTAGCCGGAAAATTTGTCTTCGTTTCTGGGTCACTATACGAGGTTGTCCTGAACATGTGTACCTCCTGCACTAAGAGTACATCCAAGTTAAACTCCTTGAATTTTTGACCTACAGTCGTGGCTTTTTGATCGTTGACCGCATCCGTTGAATCTCCGCCGATGTTCCAGGTGCCGACGTTGAGCATCTTGGAGACCTCTGGCTGGGCCGCTCCAGTACATGCTAGCGTTGTTGATTTGCTCGGTTGAATTACTTTCGGTAGAGTTTTTGGGGTTGTGGCGGCTTCACTTTTCCTCATCTTGGGGAACCACCCCAGTCCATCGACGGCCAGATAAATACCTATAAGCACGAGGGGGAGCGTTATCAACATTAGCCTGCCGAATTGACTCACTCTATGGTTTCTCTTGCTTTTCACGGGGGTTACATCTTAGGCACAATCGGTGATGAAAGTAAATACAGTCTCAATCTCTCTGTCGAGTTTTTTAACTTCCCCTCTTGCAAGGAATAATATTTTCGGTACAATAGCTATATTATCTTTTTTA
>CAZLQM010000024.1:0-13751 GCA_964561945.1 uncultured Gammaproteobacteria bacterium
ATAAAAGCCCAAGAGCTTGAAGGATTAAATCAATTATCACTAAAATATGACAAAGTAAGTACACAGGTCGCATACGCAACTAGAATCAGTGGAGCATTGTTATCATTACTCTTTTTCGAGAAATTAGAAAATAATGAAATCAATTTTCTATCAGAAAGCTCTTCAGATTTTATAGAAGGATTGTCACAAGATTATAAAGTTTTGGTCAATAATGGAGTAATGCCGAATCAAATATTCATGTTATTATTTTCGGAAAGCATAAATCAATCAATCACCAGTTCTGCAGGTGCAAGCTATGAAGATAGAATTAAAAATATTCTTGTCGGTATTGGTCTTCCATTAAAAGATATCCAAAAAACTCATGATAAAAATGATATTTCAACAGAATTTGATTTTCTGTTTACATATGCCGGTAAGCGTTATGGTATAGGTGCAAAGAGAACCCTTCGAGAGAGATATAAACAATTCATAAAAACCAGCTATATGTCTCAACTTGATGTAATGATCGAAATAACACTTGGCACAGATTTAAGAGAAAATATGGCTAAATCAATACGTAATCATGGTGTGTATTTATTTGTTGCAGATGAGGTATTCAACCAGAAAGGGTTTTTGCAAAAAATTGAAGGAATCTATCCAGCAAGTATTTTATCTTTGGAGTTACTTAGGAATATTAAGTAATTATAATTATAACAATATGAATAGGGGCAATTATGATTTTAATAATAATTCTCTATCCAAGTACAAAGTTAGATGCATACGTGGTTTTAGGGGTTATGGGATTACTGGTAGCATATTTAATTCTTTCTAATATCTTGCCAATTTATGAACTAACCAATAGTTTGTAATTTGATTGTTTATTTTAGAGAAGCGCGGGTATACGATATTTATTAGTTTATGCGCAAAGAAAATTTTGATGGCGACATGTTACAACTTCTATGCGACTGCGGTGAAGTCACCAATATCTTCGTCGAGCCAAACGAATCCTGTGTAACCGTGTGTCGAATGTGTCACAAAAGTATATATCAATTGCAATGTCCCAAATGCCAAAGTGGCTTTGGGTTCCCTGAGGGCGCGAAGGAGATAAACAAAAGTGACGGGTGGTGGAAGTGTGAAATTTGCCATCAACAGAATACCTTTGATTCTAATTCGTTGCCTTTGGTAGTTAATTATCACGACAATGAAATTCCC
Organism: uncultured Gammaproteobacteria bacterium; assembly: GCA_964561945.1. GTDB lineage: Bacteria > Patescibacteriota > Microgenomatia > CAYXHB01 > CAYXHB01 > CAYXHB01. The sequence goes on from CAZLQM010000024.1 coordinate 1,192, forward strand.
AAAGAAGTTAAAGATAAACATAAGGATTCGCCAGCAATGTTAGCTTTTCGGATTGCAATAGTTGTGATTATTTTAGTAATGGGATATTTATCGTATAAGTACGGAAGTTGAAAAAATGACACGAGGTATAATAGAGGCAAGTATATGGATAGAAAGGAAAATAGAGTTAGCCTGGAGGAAGTCGCTTATCGAGTTAAAGATATTTTGATGCAGAATGATGGTGTATTTAAACAATTAAATTATCGACCTAATCAGATTGAATTTAGCCGAACAACCATTGAAAGGATAGGAACAGAAAAGAAAAATCAATTATGGCCATCTTGTGTTATATGGGATAACCCTAATAATGAAGGTGAGTATGTGGTAATTTCAGAAACAAATGGCAATTATCTCATGTCTGCGTGGCGAGATGAAACAGCTCCTTATATGAATACACTTATGGAAATTATGAGCTTCGAGAGGTATAGATCCAGATTTGAAAGGGAAATAGCGGTTTTTGATGATTTGCCAGAGAAAATGTTAGACTTGGGGTTGTTTGCCAATGGAATAAACAAAGCTCGAGATGTTGGAATTAATTTCTTGGAGATTGATGAGATGAGAGAGAATATTGCGCATCGTGGGCATACTGCTGAGGGTGAAACCATTGGCATTAAGTGGCTAGATCGAAGCAAGAGTGAGTTCCGGATTAATGTGCCAAGCGAAAGAGGTGGCGGTCGTTGGGATAATGTAAGACGCTTGTATCGTCGATTACCTGATGTGACGATTGATAATGAGGAATATAAAATGTTTGGCAGAGTAGCTAATGCAACCAGCATAACCAAGTTGACTGATAAAGCATATCTTACTCAAATAAACCTAGCCAATGAATAAACTAATCTGTCCTGTTTGCAAACAAGATTGGGTAATACGAGCAAAATTAAAGCCAATAAACGAGCTTGTCTTGGTTTGTCCTGAGTGTTTCTCAACTTGGACTTTAGAAACTTCTGTAACATTTAAAAACCACCAAGGATTAAAACAAGTCATGGTATCAAAAGGAATTACTCCAACTTGGTCTGAGGTTGAGCCTCAGGAAGAATAACAACACATGATATAACACAGAGAAGTGTTTAAAAAGTATAAGCATAATTGTCGAAGACAATGAACTTTTATGGATACGTAAAATCTAGTTGGCCTTAGGAGTTGGGAATAGTATGTTGGTGTGGGGTGCAATATATTTATAGTAAAGAAGCTTAACTGTTTCGGTAGTGATGAAGTAAGCAATTATAATTGCAAAAATTATTATTAGATGATTAAAGGTCGGCGGTTGGAAGTGAAACACTGTTTGACCGACATTGGTATATGGTAAGACAAGAGTGATAATTATGGCTAGTGTAGTAAGGATCATCAGAGGATAGGATGGTAATCTGGAAGCTTTATAAAATACTTTGCGAGTGCGAATTGAATATAGAAGGATAAGCTCTGTTATGATTGAGCCGATAAACCAGTTAGTTTGGAGAATAGGTGCTGAGAATTTGTGGAAGGTGCCAAATAAAACAAAGTCGAAGAAAGTGCTAACCAGCCCCAGCAAGGTAGCAACTAGGATGATTTCTTTGACATCATAGCTCTTGGGATTACGTAGTTCGTCTTGCTCCACGTTGTCTGTGGAAATAGAAATCATGGGAAAGTCTGATAAGAGGTTAACCAAAAGAATTTGAATCGGAAGCATGGGCAAGTAGTCAATCATGAGTGAAGCAAGGGCTACCGCATAGAAGTTTCCAAAATTGGAAAGTAAAGTAGCTTTGATGTATTTGATGGTATTAGTAAAAGTTTGTCTGCCCTCTTCTATGCCATTAATAATCACCTTGAGATTACGCTCCAACAAAATAATGTCGGCAGCATCTTGGGCAATATCCGAAGCTCCTTTGACCACAAGAGCTACATTGGCAATCTTGAGTGCCGGAGCATCGTTAATGCCTTCGCCCAAATAACCAACTTGGTGATTGTTTTGGAGCAACTGAATAATTTCGTATTTTTGTTGGGGCATAATTCGAGCAAAGACGTTGTTTTTCTCGACTGCTTTTTGTTTTTGGATACTGGATAGTTTTTCAAATTCACTGCCCACACAAACAAGAGCGGGAGAATCGATTACTCCAGCAGCAAATCCAACTGCGCCTGCAACTTGAGGGCCGTCTCCTGTAATTATTTTGACACTGACACCTAGTTTGTGAGCTGATTGGATCGAAGAAATAGTACTGGGCTTGAGGGGATCATGAAATGCAATAATGCCTGCTAGCTTGAGATTATTCAGCTCAATATCCTGAGTGTGCAATGAAGGGGATGTGTCAGGTCTGAGGGCAACTGCCAAACAGCGATTGCCTTCTTGACCACGAGCTTCAATCCATTTGTTTATCTCATTGCGCTTATCTTGAGTTATATTTTTGCAATGGGAAACAATTATTTCGGGTGCCCCTCTGACTACAAGGAAGGGTTGTTCTAATCCAGATTTAATAACCAAACTGTTGCGACGACGATCGGGATCAAAGGGGATTTCGCTTAAAATCTTTGATTTATAAAGTGTCTTTTTCTCTGTATCTTTGAGATGTTTGAGAATTGCGATGTCAAAAGAGTTATTAGGCAATTGTTTAGTGTCATCAAAGTTGCTGATGCCGTAAGCGCCATACAACATAAGATCATCTTCGATTAAGAAAGCTTGATTAACAGTCAAGTCGTTTTGGGTGATGGTGCCGGTTTTATCGGTACAAAGAACATCAATACTGCCTAGATCTTCAATTGCCGATAAACGTTTGACCACAACCTTATGTTGGGCTAAACGTTTGGCTCCTCGAGATAACGCAAAAGTGGTAACCAAAGGCAAAGCCTCAGGAATTACGCCCACAGCCAAAGCAATAGAAAAAATTATTAGATCTGTAAAGCTTGTCGTCTCGGGTTTGATCAGTAGATGAAGCACAACCATGATTACGAGGGTTCCTAAAACTAAACGCAGAATGAATTGACTGAAGTGATTGATATTTTGCTCGAAAGCGCTGACGGAATGTGTTTCTTGAACTAACTTAGTTATGGTTCCGAGTTGGGTGTTTTTTCCAGTAGCAATGACTAGAGCTAAGGCTTTGCCACTCTTGATCGAGGTACCTTTGAAAATTAAGTTACGTGCTTGAAAAATTTTATCAACTGGCTTACTGATCACATCTATGGTTTTGGTAACGTCATTGGACTCGCCTGTCATGATGGATTCATCAACGATTAAACCTTGGTGGTTAATAAGACGGACATCAGCAGGAGAAATATCTCCTGTGCTTAAAATTATGATATCGCCTGGGACTAATTCACGACTCTCGATGCTTTTGTCTTTATTATCTCGACGAACCTGAACTAGACCGGACATATATTTTTTGAGTAATGCGACGGTATGTTCGGAGCGATATTCTTGGACGAATCCCAACAAGGCATTTATGGTGATAAAAACAACGATGATGATACTATCAAGTTTTTCTCCAAGGAAAAATGCCAGAACACTCGCCCCAAGGAGTAAATAAACAAAAGAAGATTTGAATTGACGTAAAAAAATTTGGATGGGATTGACTGAGTTTGAGTTGATTTCGTTATAACCAAATTTGCGCTGATATTGCTTAGCTTGGTGAGTGGAAATACCTGACGTTGGGTGAGAGTGAAGATTATCTAAAGCTTGGTCAACATTAAGATTGCAGTATTGAAATATTGAAGCCATGATAAGAACTAGGAATAATTAGTTATTACTTTAGCTTTATTGAAGTATGTTTGCTATTACGAGTTTGGAAGATTTGAGAGAAACTGTTTAGGGAATTTGGATGAAAGGAACGCTGTTGCCGCTCATGTATTGAGGCAGAACTCCGTTCCATTTCTCAACAGCACGCAGTTCTACAACTTGGGGGTTACTACTAATTGCTTGGCCTTCGATGTCTAAGGCTTCGGCTCGTCCTTTGGCTGATTCGATTTGTTGTTCGGCTTCGTACTTGACTTGTTCAAGCTTGTTTTTGGCGGCTAGGGCTTGTTGCTCGGCAGAGACTTTGTCTTCGATGGCTTTATTGAATGAATCAGAAAAATCAAAATCTACAATATTAAGATCAACTACCATGATGCCGTAGCTAGATAATTTGTTAGCAAGTTCAGCTAAAATATTATCGGAAACCTCGGCTCTTTTGGTAATGAGTTGGTCTGCAGTAAATTGGGCGGTTGTAGATTTGACTGATTCTTGAATTGCAGGAGACAGAAGCCTGGCGTTGTAATCTAAACCAACATTCTGATAAAGAGTGACTACCTTGGTGGGGTCAATTGAGTAATTGAGAGCAACGACACTAGTGACTACTTGAAGATCACGCGAGGCAGCCGTAGCACTGGTCTGTTCTTTTTGGACTCTAACTTCAATGTTGCGATTGCCGTCGATGAAGGGAATTTTGAAAGAGATGCCTTCATTGCGGATTTGACCTGTAATAGCTCCAATCCGCGTGGCGACTCCACGATAGCCCACAGGAACATAAGCAAATGAGCTGAATAGTAGTATAAGTAAAAAGATTGCGGTAAAAAATATAATGCCTTTATTGAGTAAATACTTGGGAGTCATTGGTCTATTATAGGCATAAGTAAAATTTAGAAGCAAATAATTAGTTCTAGAGGAAAAAATATAAAACCAAAAAACCCAACCTCTTATAAAGATCGTTGGGTTAAGTTTGGATTAATTATTGAGCTAAGGCTTCGTCAATTAATTTTTTGACATCACTATATGGATATGCGCCTGGAATTAACTTGGCGGTGCCATTAGCAATTAACAAAGTACCTGGAGTTCCGTTGATACCTGCTTTTTGACCTGAGGTTAGATCTGCTTGAACGTTTTTGGTCTGATCGCCATCAGTTAAGCATTTTTCTACTTTGGATCCATTTAAGCCTTGGCTAGTGGCCACCTTGACCAGGTCAGCTGTGTCATTGCTGGTTTCAACAACTTCATCTAGGTATTTCCAAAAAGCGTCATTACCTGCAATTTGGGCCACACATTCAGTGGCTTCAGCTTCTGCCGGGGCTTTGGGATGTAGTTGCTCGAGGGGGAATTGTCGATAAACCCAAGCAACATCGTCTTTGTATTCATCTTTGATCTGTTGCATAGTGGCGTGGAAGGTTTTGCAGTATGGGCATTCGTTATCTGAATACTCAACTAAGAAAACCTTAGCATCAAGACTGCCTCGGATGTGATCTTCTTTAGTAACGGGGTCAACGGATCCCATATCTACGGCAGGGAATTTTTCTTGAGGGACTTGTGGCTGAGCAGCAGCTTGATCGGTATTCCCTTGGGCTATACCTGCAGTTGTAGTATCAGACTTGGCTGTAACTGCAGTTCCTTGACGCAAGAGGGTGACCTCAGAGTAGAGTTTGCCGATTAAGAAAGCTCCTCCGATTAGGATTGCTATTATAAATACAGTTAGAGGACTGGTTCCTTGTTTGGAATTGGTTGATGTGTTTTCGTCGGTTGTCATACGTCACCTCCTCTCAATAACTTTTAGAATTTTAGAGTAATTTAGTTTACATGGTTTGTCTTCTATTATCTAGGTTTTGATTTGAATGTGATTGTATACTTATGAATATGAAAAACAGATTAAAATCAATTGCAATTGGATTTCTAGTAACAATTGTTATGTTTCATCAAAGTTCAATTGTATGGGGTTTGGAAAATCCTATCGAACAAAGCAATAACAAGCTTGGAATTCACATCCTTGATCCAATTGAAATTGATCACGCGCCTGCTATCGTGAATGGAAACGATAACAGATGGGGATATGTTGTTGTCCCATTGCGGGTTGATGATCGGGATTTGGATAAGTGGTTTAATTTTTTTGTTAAAGCTCGTGATTTGAAACTGATTCCCGTAGTAAGATTGGCAATGCACGGAGAAAACAACGGCTGGGCAATCCCAACGGATGATGAGATTTTGTATGCTGCAAATTTCTTAAATCAAATGCCTTGGCCGATCAAAAACCGATATGTAATTGTTTTCAATGAACCCAATCACGCATTGGAATGGGGTGGAATTTTGGATCCTGCTAGTTATGCTGAGAGATTGAATTTTGCAATTGATGTGTTTAAGAGCAAAGATGCGAATTTCTTTATGTTGAATGCAGCTTTGGATAGAGCTACTCCTAATCAAGCGGGTAAAACCATGAAGGCCGATACATATTTGAAAGGCATTTTTGAATCTCGACCTGAATTAGTTTACAAGATTGATGGCTGGAACTCTCATGCGTATCCCAATCCTGCGTTTGCCCGATCGCCTAATGAAAGGGGGACAATGAGCGTGGTATCTTATCGATCTGAGCTTAGTTATTTGCAGAAACTGGGCCGAGATAACATCCCTGTATTTATTACGGAAACGAACTGGACTAATGAGAAATTATCGGCAGAACAAATCAGCGAGTATTGGAAACAAGCTTGGAATTATGCTTGGGTAGATAGAAATTTGGTTATGATTGGGGCTTGGTTGCTCAATGCGAATGATGGTCCATTTGCACAATTTAGTTTGACTGATAGATCTTTTAAGCCTAATCTGATCGGTGAAACAATACGAAATTTACCAAGAGAAAAAGGTGATCCAGTTGTGTCTCCAGCAATGACAATTGTACCTGCAGTCATTAGTAGTAGTACTGTGGCAAGTGAAGAAAGGGGCGCACAAGAGCATAAGTTTGATTTGTCTTCGTTGTGGACTAGGGTTAAAAGTTGGTTTAGTGATGAAAAGAAAAGCGAAGTGAAATCAGAGGCAAATTTGAAAGCAATGTGGTTAGGAAACAATAAAATTATGGTGGAGATCGCTGATGATATTGAGACTCAGACTTTGGGATTAGGTTATCGAACTCATATGGATTATGACAAGGGCATGCTGTTTCGATACAAACAAGCTGGATACCCTATATTTTGGATGAAGGAAACCTTGATTCCGCTGGATATGGTTTGGATCAACGATAATAAAATTGTAGATATTACTCACGATATTCCTGTGGATAGTAATCCATCTGATCCCAAAGGACGTTACGGGCCGAAGAATCCTGCAATTTGGGTCTTGGAAACAAATGCTGGTTGGGCAAAAGCTAACGGCATTGAAATCGGAGATCAGGTAAAACTGGATGAGTAAATTGAATGGACCTTTGAACTACTGTAGGATATGAGTCATGATTATTTTGCATGGGGAAGATATAAGTGCTTCAAGGAAGAAATTGGTTGAAATAATTGCTAAAGCCAAACTTGATGATCTGGAGATATTTGAATTTGGGAGTGAAAATATCAATTTGACTTATTTAATGCAGGCTATTGAGTCGCAATCTTTGTTTGGCCAACAAAGATTGATTGTAATTGAAGGATTGGTGAAATTATCTGATGCTATTAAAAAATATCTAGCAAATCAAAGCCAATCTAATATTGTTGTGTGGGAAGGTAAAAAATTAAGTGCTGCACAAATTAAACAATTAGGGAATTCCCAGGCTCAGGAATTTAAGCTACCACAATTGCTGTTTACTTTCCTTGATGGTGTTGGGATTAGAGATAGGATAAGTTTGATGAAATTATTAGAAGAGTTACTTGTACAACAAAATGGCGATTTGGTATTTGCACTATATCATCGGAGGCTACGACATCTACTGTTAGTTGCTAACAAAGTTAATGAAATGCTGACTATCGAAAAATTAGCCGGGTGGCAACTTGGGAAATTGAGTAACCAAGCGCGCAAAATTGGAACAGAAAAAATCAAAGACAAATATCAAGAATGCTTTGAGTATGATCTGGCGAGGAAAAAAGGCAAAACGAGTATGGATATAAATCGAAAATTAATACAGTGGATTGGGAATTGGTAAATGGGGTTGTCTTTTGTATTAGTGACGTGTTACCTTGATAGGTACGTTTATGGATTTTCCAGGGCATATTTTCCGAGGTTATGATTTGCGAGGGATTGCTGATACAGAGTTGAATGATGATATGGTGGAGAGAATTGCCAGAGCCTTTGCCACGATGCTGTATCAAAGACGAATTAGTGAAGTTGTCGTGGGCAGAGATAATCGGTTGTCTGGCGAGAGAATTGTTAATAAATTAATCCAAACTTTGACGGAGTCGGGATTTGATGTAATCGACATTGGGATGACTTTGTCTCAAATTGTGTATTTTGCTCAGTACCACTTTAAGACTAAAGGAGCTGTGATGGTGAGTGCTTCACATAATCCTAAGGAATATAACGGCATGAAATTTGGGATTGGTTATTCTGATACTTTGGTCACTGAAGAATTGATAGAGATGCGAGAACTAGCCAAAAATAATCAGTTTAAAAAATATGATCGCGTGGGGAGTTGTCGCAAAGAAGATGTATTTGATGTATATAAAGCTGATATTCTCAAGCGATTTGTAAATCTTCCATTTAATTACAAAATAGTGGTTGATACGGGAAACAATACATCAGGAATGTTTTTACCAGTGATATTGCGTGATGCAGGCTGTGAGGTAATTGAACAGAATACTACTTTGGATGGCAATTTTCCGCTGGGGACACCTGATCCGACAGAGAGGGAGTTTTTGGAACGACTAGCTAAACGAGTAGTCGAAGAAAAAGCTGATATGGGATTTGCATACGATCCAGATGGAGATCGAATCGGAGTAGTTGATGGTCAAGGTAATCCAATTTGGAATGATGTTTTAGTGGCTTTATTTGCAAGTGACATTTTAGACTCCATGCCTGGTTCAACAATAATTTATAATACGTTGTGTTCACGCATGGTCAAAGAAGTGATTAATACAAAAGGTGGAAAACCTTTGATGTGGTTGACTGGACATTCATTTATCAAGGCAAAGGTTAAAGAAACCAGATCTCCGTTTGGGGGTGAATTGTCAGGTCATTTCTTTTTTATGGATAATTTTTATGGCCATGACGACAGTGCTAATGCGAGCTTACGGTTATTATCTTATTTGAAACGTCATAATTTGAGCATGAAAGGAGCTGTCGATGAATTGCCTAAGTATGTTTCAAGTCCTGAGATTAAATTGGGACTGGCCGATGATATTAAGTTTTCGTTTATTACTAATGTAATTGCTCCAGATTTGAAACAGGCATTTCCTGATGCAGAGGTAGACATATTAGAAGGAGTTAGGATTGAATTTGACAATAGTATGACGATGATTCGAGCTTCACAAAATGGACCATATATTACGATTAAATTTGAATCAAAAACTAATGAAGGTTATGAAAGATTAAAGGTTGAAATTGAGCGGATTCTTAGAAGTCATAGCGAGATTGATTTCTCAACTGGGGTAAATATCGAGGCTTTTGAGTAATTAATAGAATGTAGTTGAATTGCACTTTGGTAAACCAGTATGCTTAGAAATATGAGTAAGTATTTTGTGATGCTGGATGATAATAATTATCAACAATGGGATGACTTAGGAACTGCAATTAAATTGTTACATACTGCTGAAGTAAGTGAGATCAAAACTGTAGGTGGTGGTGTAATAAGTAATGAAACTTGGGAGAAGATGCTTAGTGATGAGGATCTATCTGCAAACTTGCACAAACTAATCTTACAGTACAGACAAGGGGCGTTAAGTTTGAATGATCTGGAGATCAAGATCCGCAATTCCTTCGGCGAGGTGGGGTTTGGGAGAGCAATTGAAAAGGCTTTGATAGATGGTTATGGATTATTGAAAAAGAAATATAATACCAAAACATATAAAGCGCAGTTAGTTATTTGTAACGTAAATCAAGGAAATGTTTTTAGTCGCAACAACTGGCCGTTGACTGGTGAAAGCGCCCTAGCCTGGGGGGTTAGAGAACTTTGGATCCAAGGGATTATGTTTTGGATCAGTCATCATTTTTGTGATACTGGCGTGGTGAAGTTTCCCCAAATGGCGGTTTATGTTAGCCCCTTAGTCAAGGTCAAATCATCGGGAACGCTTGAGTTGCATCCTAGCAAAGGCAAACCTTGGTTGTTATTGCGTACTTATGCTGGATTATACGATCAGGCATTGGAAGGCAAGGTGACTCCTGATGAGATTGTTATTAATAAGTTTAGTGAAGAAATATCTCTAAGCCTGGATGGCAAGATGCCATATATAATTGACTGGGATGAGGATGAGGTATTTTTGAAATCTAGAAAAGCCAACGACGAAGGCAGTTTGATTAGTGATGAGATGATAATGAAAATAGTTAGCGTATTGCGATCAATAGAGTCCAAAACCTTATATCCTGTATCAATTAGTTGGCAGATATTTGGCAAAGAAATAGTTGTAAGTACGATTCTACGCCATGATCAAGAAAACACGACTGTGTTAAAACACACTGGACTGAATGTGCTGGCACACGGTAAGGCAGTCGTGGGCGGAATCGTAAGCGGAGAGTTCGCTGTTATTAATGAAAAGATCAGTGGAACAAGCCAAAGACTAGTTGTCTATTTGGATCGATGGAAAGAAGCGTATTTGAATCAAATGATTAATGCTAAGGGAGTAATTATTGGAAATGTTGGGTTTCATGAAAAATTAATGATTGAGTCAATCTTGAGAGAACATGGAATTGTAAGCTGTGAGGCTAATTTAAGTCATGTGACTAAATTGCCCAAAACTGTGACCCTTGATGGTAAAACGGGATTGATTTATGAAGGAAACCTTTTACATAGGCTTGATTCGAAACACAAAGTGATTGCTAGAGAAGAAAAAGTAGAAATTCCCAGTATCGTTAAGAAAACTACTGCAACTCATGTTTATTTTAATTTGGAGGAAATCAGCTCTGCCCTGCCCGACTTGGATGGAGTGTCAGGGCTGATCGTAAGTGCTGAGTATCTGTGGCGGAAGATTAATACTCATCCTGAGTATCTTAAGGAACATAATAAGTTGCATCTGATAACTGATGAATTGGTAGAGAAACTAACTCGACTTTGTCTTGAAAATTCTAATTTGAAAATTATCTTTAAAACTACTAGTTTGACTCGTAATGAACTATTGAAGATGAAGTTCGGTAAGGCATACGAATCTGATGCTAGTAGTAAAAATGTTAATCAAAGCGAATACATTCACCAACATACTATGTTTGACTGCGAGATTGAGGTTGTCAAAAATGTAAGGCACAAAAATAGAATTACTAACTTATCTATTGAGATATGTGGTGCTAAAGATTTAATTACTCTATTGGAGATGAAAAAACATTTGTCAGGCAAAGGTCTAATACGAAGCGCAAGTTTTAATCTGTGGGTTGGAATTAGCACGCCTCTGATGGTTGACTATGTAGAAGAATTATCTGCGTTGGGAGTTGATGGAATAGTGATTGAAACCGAGAGGTTACTGGAGTTGTACGCAGGAAGACAGAATGAAGAGCTGGATCAGATGGCAATTAAATGGTTAGTTAAAATTATCGAAAATAGTAAGAAAATGAAATTGCCACATATCTTTGGAATTAATACTAAATGGAGAGATATTGATCTTAAAGAATTAATGACTCAAGGACTAACAAGTGTGAATTTTGATTTGAGTGAAGAAAAACGTGGTCGAGAAGAAATTTGGAAATCTGAACAGTTGTTGATCAAAAAAAGTTAAATTGTGAGCAAGATGACATATTCGCCTTTGGGTTTGACTTTTTCGTAGGCTTTGAGCCAAGTGCTAGTATTAGCTGTGTTTATTTTTTCGTGTAGCTTGGTTAGTTCTTGAGCGATAGTAATTGGGTAATCACCTAAGACTCCGTGAATATCGTTGATGGCTTGCACAAGTCGATGTGGAGATTCATAGATGATCAGGGCTGGTTTCTTGGGAAGTTTGGGGATGTTTTCTTTTAGGTCAGAAATAAACTTACGGCGAGCATTCTTCTTAGTTGGCAGATAACCTAAGAAAAGATGGTTAGCCGGCGGTTGACCACTGGAAACAAGAGCTGTTAATAGTGCTGAAGCTCCCGGAAGAGCTACAACTTTTATATTGGCTTGGATGACGGCTCTTACGAAGCGAAAACCAGGATCACTAACTAAGGGAGTCCCTGCATCACTAACCAAGGCTACATCTTGACCTTGGATTAAGGAATTGAGAAGTTGAGGAATACGCTGTTGCTCGTTGTGTTCGTGGAGGGAAACAAAACGGGGTTTAGAATTGGGATCTCTGTCGGGGAGTAATGTATCAATTAATGATGTTTGTCTGCGTAAGAGTTCAATCAAGTTTCCCGTGTGTCTAGTGTCTTCGGCAGCGATGACGGGGACTGTAAATAAAGTTTTGATAGCTCTCAGGCTGATGTCATCGATATTGCCAATAGGAGTAGATACGATATATAGAGTTGCCATGTGCTGATTATACTCGGTAATTGCATTTTATTTCCAAAACAGATACGCTGGATATGCAACACATTATTAAAAACCGTTGCATCTAATGAGGAGGTGATACTTGTGCCAGCTAAATTGAAATCTGCCAAGAAAGATTCGAGCAAAAAACCAGTAATACATCCTCGTGAGCAGGCGGCCCAAGAAGTGTTCATCTTGGGATTTGTGATGGTTGCAGTTTTGTTCTTGGGTGTGAGTATAGTTTTGATTAAATAATTTTTG
>CAZLQM010000025.1:0-13600 GCA_964561945.1 uncultured Gammaproteobacteria bacterium
ACAATGAAGAAGGCATTACTATTAATAGTAGACAACTTATATTTACAATGCAAAAGATAACCGCAAATAATCAACCATCTACCAAAAAAGGATTTACCCTCATCGAATTAATCATCGTCATTACCTTACTTGCTCTTTTTTCTACATTTGGCGCAATTAATTACGTCAAACTTAGAGAGCGTCACTTACTCGAAAACACTGCTGAACGCATCGCAAGTGAACTTAAATCCGCCAAAACGGCCTCCGTCAACGGCACAGGTAGCGTCAGTCATGGGGTGATATTTGCCCATGACGGAAGCATCAAAAAAACTCCTACCAACACCCCCATTTCCGTTCCCAATGGCATTACCAAACACAAACCAAATAACGGTTCTATCTCCTACGAACTGCGTACAGGCATTCCAAATTGGGGAGGAGCAATGAACGGACAACAATTTTTTATCCTCCGAAGCAACTCTTTCCAAATTCAAGTCGATCTTGATAACCAAGGTAATCCCATTTTAGGCAAACCCATGCCCCTTCCCTAAAACTATGAAACCTAACCACCAAGGCTTTTCGCTCATCGAAATACTCCTCACTTCTATGTTCATTGCCATCGTATTTATTCCCCTTATGATCAGCCTCTCACGTATCCAAAACCGCTATCTCAATCTCAAATCTCACTTCTATGCTCAGCTCATCGCACAAACAGACATGGAAATCTTCAGCAACCTCATGCAAGGCAAAAATCCACCCACAGGACCGTATCATCGACCGATATCTTCAACATTTCAAGTTAACGGCAATCCCACTTCCGGACTTCACAATACCGTACTCGCAAGCCCAAATGGAGCTGTAACTTACTTCAGAATACCTTTGCCCACTTTAAATAATTTAACTAGCTTAACTAATCCTACAGACTATGATAGCCCAGTCTCCCTCAACAACACTTCCTATCAGCGCAGAATCATTGCTTATCCTATTTGCCGAGACACTAACAACTACATTACTGGAAGCTCTAACACCAGCTGTACCACAGGCACACTTGATGATAAAACAATTGAGATTATTTCTGAAGTTAAATGGCGACCTCAGGGCACAACCACAGATGTCACCTCCCAAATCAAAACCATCTTTACAGCCTTTGACCCCACACCTTAAATATGACAAAAATACAACACCCTAAACCCCAACACTCAGGACTTACCCTAGTCGAATTACTTATAGCATCCACCATCGGCATCATGATGCTGATCATGACTGCCAATCTTACAGTCTCAATTTTCAAAACCCGAGACCAACTCCAAAACCTCAACGAAATCCAACAGTCAGCTACATCAATTCTCCAAGACTTCCAAGATAACATTCGTTGGTCTAACGAGAATCAAGACATTATAGTCAACTCGCCTACCTCTATTACTACCCAAAGAGGCTCGCCTGTTACCTACACATATAACTCAACAAATAAACAAATACTCAAAAACGGGAATCCATTAAATCCCTCATCCGTCCAAATCACAAATTTAAACTTTCAACAAATTAATTCCAGTGTATCAACCCACTATTTACCGCTCATCAGAATTCAGTTTACAATCAGTAGTACCAAAAATTCCAATATTAATCTAACTCCTGATGTTACTTTTAGCCAAAAGAGAACCCGTTATGGACCATAGACCTAACCACCAATCTTACCACCGAGGAGCTGCTCTACTAATTACCATTATAATTATTTGTATAATTTGCACTATCCTGCTCTCTACTCAACTCATTCTTATCCGCCAAAGTTACCAAACTACATACGGCTTCCAACGCAACGAACAATCTATCTACAATTCTCTTGCGAATATATACGATGCATTATGGTTTAGAATTAATAATGAAACACCTCCTTCAACTGCATATGTAGGCTATAATAACTCCAACGTCACCCGAACCAATATCGACTCTAGCACCTTTGAATCTCAAACAAATCTTAACGACAGCTCTCGAAGAGCAAGAGCTACTTTCAACGACAGCAGTATTCCCCTCGACAATTATGCAGACGTTGTTTTAATCCTAGACAAATCAGCCAGTATGGGTGCTACATCAAACGCAAATTATGCTCAAAACTGCCTCCTAAACAACAACCCTGCAAATTGTGATTGCCTTATTCCAGACGCTAGCGGACTTAGCAGTTGTGAACCACTAGCCAGCCTCCGAAGTGGAATGCAAAACTTCTACTTCACTTTTACCACCCCGACTTCAATACCCAGATTCAGAATTGGCACAATATTTTTTGGAGCCAATGGAATCAACCCAAGTTTTAGCGAAATTATATCAAATAGCAATAATTACTACCAATTTAATAACGAAACTGAACTCAAAAATCATTATATGACCGAAATCCGTCCTAGACTAAACTACCCCAACGGATATTCTAATATTCAAGACGCAATCACTAAAGCTACGACAATATTTACAAGCAATCGTTCAGATATCCCCCCAGGAGCAAATTACTATCAATATGAAATAGTAGTTACCGACGGTAACCCACTAGCCTATGGCACAACCTTGCCTCACACACCCTGTGCAGTATCTCCGTGTCCTGATGCAAAAGCTGCTGCAATTAGTGCTTTCAATATTGCATCTGGATATGATGATTTATATAGTAATCCTCGACCCAATGCTAACCGAAGATGTATGTTAATTCTTGGATATGGAATAACTGATGCCGCAGGTATCGCCGAACTCAACAGTTACCTTATGCGACCAGGGACATCAATTAACGATGGTCCCATCATACTTGGGGGCGATCCTGACCCTAACTGTCACCCGGATTTAAACATTGATATCGGTAATCCACTTAGCAATAATCCCCATATATTAATTGTCGATAGTGCCAACAAGGTTGGTGAAGGATTACTCTCAATTGCCAATGCAATAAATGACACATTGACTACATTTACCCTTCAAGAAATCAATCCTCAATAATCCATGCCTACACGCATTCTCGGCTTCGATCCAGGCACAGCCCTCACCGGCTGGGGCTTCCTCACCTACACACCATCCAGCTCATTTACTGATATAACTTGTGACTGCATCACCACCATTCCCAAACTTGATCTTGCCGAACGCCTTATTCAGATACACACCCAAACTACCAGATTAATTACTAAATTCCAACCTCAAGCCATCGTCGTCGAAAAACTCTTTTTCAATACCAACGCCAAAACTGCCATGTCCGTAGGTCACGCCCGTGGAGTTCTCTTGCTTGCCGCCAAACAATCAGGCATTCCCATCTTCGAATACACCCCACTCCAAATCAAACAGACTATCACCGGCTATGGCCGAGCCGAAAAAAAACAAGTCCAGTTCATGGTCAAATCCATCCTCAAACTCCAAGCAGTCCCCAAACCTGACGACGCTGCCGACGCTCTTGCCGCAGCCATCACCCATGCTTTTACGCTCAGATAAAAATCTACTCTTCCTCTTTCTTTCTCCGTCATTCCAAACTTGCGGGGTCTACAAGGTCCTATGAATTCTAGGTTGAATTTAATTTGCTGTCATCTCGAACACAAGTCTTGTCATTCCGAACTTAGCCGAGGAATCCCTTGGTATTCTTACTTAATTTATAAATCACTTTTATCTAATACCTAAAATCCCACTACTCTGGAAATCGCTTGGTTTTCACTATATTTAAAACGAAGTGTCATCTCGACCACTCCTTTATCATTCCAACACAGTGGGGATTGAAAATCATTAATATCTCATCTGCAAAATCCAACTTTGCTAAAGATCCCTTACTTTTCTTTTCTTATATTTATGTCCCGTTAATCTTTAATCGCCCTAGACTGGCCAAATATTTTAGAAACACTTCCCAAATCATCCGAAATAAACTAAAGTGAACCCATGATCTCTTACCTCCAAGGACAAGTCATCTTTATATCCACTCAAACCTTCACCCTCGACGTCCACGGAGTCGGCTACGAAATCCACGCACCTCAACCCTTGCTTTCCAAACTCGCGACCAATGAACCAACCCAAATCCACATCCACACTCATGTCCGCGAAGACCAACTCACCCTCTATGGATTTAACTCTCTCTCCGACCGCGACCTCTTCCGCCAACTCATCTCTGTTTCTGGTATCGGTCCCAAAATTGCCCTCGCGATCCTAAACCACCCCTCATCCCAAACCATCCAAGCCATTATGACAGCAGACGTCTCATTCTTTACCCAAATATCAGGAGTTGGTAAAAAAGGCGCCCAAAAAATCATCGTCGATCTCAAGACCAAACTTGGATCACTCAACGAACTGGATCTCCAGTCAGATACTCAAGAGAGCGAACTAGGAAACGCTCTAATTAGCCTTGGTTACAAATCACATGAGATACAAAAAATACTCAATCAAATTCCTCCAGAAATCACTACTATCGAAAACCAAATTAAATACGCCCTTCAACATCTAAAGTAAACTAAAGCTATACATTCCAACTTCGATTATTCTATTATTAACTATATAAAACCTATGAATAGTCTGCCATACAATTTACTTCTTTCTCTCATAATCATATTTTCCCTCAACTTCTATATTTATCCACAAATATTTGCAGCCACTCCAACTCCAGTTCCAAAATGCACTTTCCCAGGTGATACTCCACCATGCAATAACACAGTTAATGTCTTGGACTTTACATACCTTTCTTCTAATTTCGGCTCCAATAATATAGGCGCTGATTTTAACTCTGATAACACAGTTAACGTCTTTGATTTTACAATCTTGTCTAACAACTTCGGCAAAACCAGCCCCACCACCGCTCCACCAACCGCCACTTCGACCCCAATTCCAGCTACTCCTACCCAATCAGCCCCCACCCCAACCCAAAGTCCAACCAGCACAACCGAGTGGACTCAATTCGCCCATGATGCGCAAAGAACCAGTTTTACCCCCCAAACAGTAGCCACTCCTTGGAAATATAAATGGCAATGGAATGGAGCAGGCCCTGACGGCAAGAAACAATCAGGACACCTAAGCGCACCTCCACTAGTTCAACCAATCACAGGCGGATCTCGAGTTTATACTATCGCCAACAACACAATTTTTGCTTTAAGCAAAAACAACGGTCAAGTCCTCTGGTCTAATAACTCCTTGGGTAATCTAATTTCAACTCCTATTTATGAGAATGAATACATATATATTGCCTCAACCAACAATTACTTATATAAATTAAACGCCTCCAACGGTTCAATCATCAAAAGTTACAACTCCAACTCAAGCATTCAACTTACACCTCTGCTCGTTGATAACTCTATTTATATTGCATCTCAAAACGGCATCCTCACCAAAGTTGACAAAAACCTCATGACCAAAGTATGGGAATACCAAGGCACCTCACCTAGCGCAACACCAGCCTCTTTTTCGCCCTCCCGCAATACCATTATTTACGTGACCCAAGATCTATATACACATGCAATCGACAATACTAACGGTAATCGCAAATGGCGAGTCAAACCCACTCTCCGCAATTACCAAGCAGGCAACCTCAATTCAAGCTCGGCTCAGGCCGAAGATGGTTGGCCCGTCATAGCTGAACAACATGGATTAGTATTTATCCGCTATCGACTTGACTGGGACTCTCTTTGGACATGGAATCCTTATCCCACAACCAACAGCCAAATCCGATCTGCTCTTGCCTCAACGCCCAGTGCTCAAGCTCTGTTTCCTCTTAATCTTGACAATGGAAACCAAGCATTCATCCCAGCAGTGGGCAATGGAGGTGCGGGTGACGGTGGCACTCTCCCCATGGGACCCCAACCGATTATAAAAACCATAAACGACAAAGAAGTTGCCTACATTATCTGGCGCAACGGACTAGCTTGTGGCACTGGCTGGTGTGACGGACGTGAAGACGCCACCATGGGCGAAATGGTTCTTGATAACAACACAGTACCGGGCTACACCACTGGCGACATGAGATTTATCAGCTACACAGATATCCAAACAGACGAGATGATGAACATTGCCATGTCAGGCGATATTATCTTCCATAGTCATTGGCTCATTAACTCAGCCAAAAGAATCACAGACCGTAGCTCTAATTTAGGAGCTACATTTACCAATCCCATCAAAACATCTGACGCGCCATTTGTTATTTGGCGTCAAGTTTACTGCCCCACCAATAACACCCAATGCAATCCACAAATTTTTCCAGGCGGAACTGGCACCTCATACGGACCTTCTAACTGCCCATTCAATGCTACAACCCGCTACTGCCAAGCAGGTCTTTACTCATACGGAGACCAACGCAGCTATCCCCCAGGATTCTACGAATATCACAATGATAACAATTCAGGCACCGATCCTTTCACCGTCGTCAGTGATGGATTAGTCCTCATCAAAACCAATGATGGCGCTATCATGGCCCTCGAAAATGGCAACCCACTCGCGTCAAACCACAACCAAGATTTGGCTCAATCTACAACCCAAACCCAAGTTCTCGGAGACACAGATACCAATAATATTCCTGTTATTACCTACCAACAAGCCGATAAATACATCGGTCACAATGTCACTGTCCAAGGCAAACTCACCTCCGCCGTCAACCACAGACCCAAAGCCATTTATCTTGGATTCACCAATCCTCACGATGGCGCACTCCTAATCAGAGTATTCGAAAAAGATCTCTCCAAATTCAACTACGATCCTATGACTTTAATAAATAAAACCATCCGCATCTCTGGCTACGTCACTCCATACTGGCCTGAAGGCAAAGATCCCGAAATCATAGTTAGTGACCCCTCTCAAATCGAAATCATTAATTAATCTCCATGGCCCATACCAAAATCATCATATCCACCTCTATTTTTTTTCTTTCTATATTACTTCCATTCCCCATCCTTGCTCAATCCGCAGGACCTACCATTTCCAACCTTTCAGCCACCACAAACACCGTCAAAGTTTACGAAAAATACGAGCTTAAATTTGATGTATCCACTAATTCCCAATACCCATTTTTGGAATACACTACCAATCCTCCTCAAGGAGTCCAACCTAGTATTGGTATAAGCGTAGAGGGAATTTTTTCTGCCAATGGCAAAACTTGGACTCATCCCGCATTTTACATGACCGAAACTGTCAAATCAGGTTCAGGGAGCAACATGAAATTTACCGAAACCAACAAGAAATACTGGGTTCTCCGATTCAGCCCCCAAGAACAAGGCACATTCAATGTCCAAATCCGTGCCACCGATTCCTCGGGTACAGCCACCATCAATGCCGGATCATTTACCGCAACCGCACCAACCAAAGACGGTTTTATCAAAGTCAGCCAAACAGACAAGCGCTACTTTGAATTTTCCAATGGCAAAATATTCTGGCCCATTGGCCCCATATATGGAGATGAAGAATTTAGCCAATACAAAGACACTGGATTGAATTTCTCTCGCGTCTGGATGGGCGGGAGTGGCGCTTACTCTGCCAACTGGGCAAGATGGAAATCTTCAGGCGAAAACCATGGTAATGAAGGAATTTCAACTCGACTTAATTTCCTTAATGCATCACAAAAATTCCCTAACAGCGATGGCCTTGCCTACAATTTAGAATATCCCAATGCCACACGCTATTGGTTAACCGGATGGATGGACGAATCATTTTTTACCCCAATTAAACCTAACACCACCTATCAAATCAAACTTACCACAAAAACTTCCAACATCACTGGCCCCCGCAACCCTGCCCACCCCCATGGATTAGTCATTAAATTTGGCAATCCAATCTGGGGCAACCCTACCGACCAAACTGTCGAAGATACACTTCGCAACTCACCCAAACCCTTCAATCACATAACCTCAGCCCAAGGCACTAACGGCTGGCAAACTTTCCAAACTACCTTCACCACTCCATCTAATACAGGTAGTGATATCTGGGTCTATCTTGACAATGTTACAGGAGGCAAAGCTGATATTTATGAACTTTCAATCAAACAAAATGGCGCAGAAATTGTTAGAAATCCTATTGCTGACATGCATACTTACATCGAACAAAGACCAGCTGCCTTCTTCGATTACCAAGTCCAACAATCAGAAACCAACGGCATATACCTCAAATACAATCTGCATGACAAAAATGATCCAATATTCAAAAGTCTCAACGAAAACGGCACGTGGGCAGGCTGGTTAACAGGCACAGGATATGATCAACCCTACAATACCAAGTCCAGCTGGCTCAAACGTCAATGGTATAGATATGCCATAGCTCGCTGGGGATATTCAACCGCCATTCACTCTTGGGAAGCAGTCAACGAGGCTGATCCAAACAATATTTCTCATTGGCAAAACGTCCAAGAGAATCTAGCAAAATATACCAAAACAATTAGCGGTGATCCCATTATGGCAACTACATCTTTCTGGTGTTGCTCTTTTAAAGACGCATTTCCTTTCTTTAACAATACCCAAAACAAATATCCTGATATCGACTACATAGACTTGCACGAATACTCAGGAGGTCCCAACACAACTTCAATTTCTTATACCTACGACCTTGCCGAATGGATAAAACAAGTTGGCGAAGTTGCCTATACCAAAAAGGCTAACAAACCATTAATCTGGGCAGAATACGGACTCAGTTCTCAATCAGAATGGTGGAATCCTCTTAATGATCCCAAAATAACTTCTGCCAATCCAGGTACTTGGTACCACAATGCTCTTTGGGCACAACTCACCAGAGGAGCTGCCTTTGCCACAGGATACTGGTTTGACACCGAACATATCCGAAAAATCACCAATGGTAAAGCTAGCATCACCAAGCCATTTTATAACTATGTCAAAGATATAGATTTAAACAGTGGAGGTTTTGATGACTCCCAAACGACATCCACCAACCCCAAAATTAGAATTTACGGTCAAAAAAAAGCTGATGGTACCAAAGCCTATCTATGGATCCAAAACGCTGACCACACTTGGAATAAAACTAGTACCCCACAGTCGGCTACCATTTCCACAAAACTAACTCCGAACACCACCTACACAATCCAATGGTGGAATACCTACAATGGAACTATAACCCAAACCCAAAACATTAATTCCAACTCTACAGGAAACTTAGATCTAGCTATTTCAAATCTCAATGATGATCTGGCTCTCAAAATCATTGCAACTAATCTCCCTCCTGCAACCCCAACACCCATTCCAACTAACACCTCCACGCCACCTACTCCCACATCAACTCCTCTCTCTCGTCCTTGTCCACTTTTGGGGGACACCAACCTCTGCGACGGTGTAGTTAATGCCCTAGACTTTACTTATCTATCTTCTAAATTCGGTACTAATGATCCCAAAGCCGATCTCAAACAAGATGGCATTATT
Organism: uncultured Gammaproteobacteria bacterium; assembly: GCA_964561945.1. Taxonomy (GTDB): domain Bacteria; phylum Patescibacteriota; class Microgenomatia; order CAYXHB01; family CAYXHB01; genus CAYXHB01. The sequence continues at coordinate 9,321 of CAZLQM010000025.1, forward strand.
AATGTCTTAGATTACTCCATCCTCTCTGCTAACTTCGGCAAAACTTTATAAAATATTTTACAATTAATCAATGAAATTAAAATTTCTATTCTTTTCATTAATCAGCCTCTCAACTTTCATTGCGATATATTTCTATAAACCATCAACTACCGTTATTCCACAAACAGTCGAAGCTCAAACACCTAATACTGATTGGCCACAGCTCCAACATGATCCTCAGCGTACAGGATACTCTAATCAATCTATTCGCAACTCAGGATCTTTCCAAATAAAATGGACCTGGCATCCACCAGATCGCTATACCGAAATCTCTGACATGGCCCAACCCGTCATCTCAAGTGGAACCGTCATCATTAATGATGCAACCGGAATCGTGTATGCACTTGATGAAAACACAGGAACAGAAAAATGGCATTTTGCAACTGGTGCGCCAATTTATGCCTCTGCCGCAATTTATAACAATACAGTCTATGTTGGATCACAAAATGGCAAAATATATGCTCTCAAATTATCTGATGGAACCTCATCTTGGAATAATCCATATCAAACAAATGGCGGAATTGTATCTTCTCCCCTTATATTCAATAACACATTAATTATCACCTCCAAAGATGGCTCAGTATATAGTTTAAACCCCTCAACTGGAGCTAAAAATTGGAGTACCAATCTCCAAGCCCCTATTCTAACTTCTCCCTCCGCATCAACCAGTAAAAATTACATCTTTGTTGGTGCCGAAAACCTCAAAGCCTATGCCCTCAATGCCTCAACTGGTGCTATTGTTTGGCAAAAACAATTGATAGGCGACAGTTTCCGCTACTCCTGGCCGGTTGTTGCTGATGCCCAAAGTATTGTTTTCTTCCGCACTGAACCTGGTAAACCATTTCACACCATGCTTGGTAACCCTAGTCAAATATTAGAAAACGGCCGATGCATAAATTTTAACTTTGGCGAATGTAATCCCAATAATACCAACACCAACTGTTCCTCCTTAAACTGCGACGGCAAATCTATCCAATCAACACCTGCAGATTACCAATCAGAACAAACCCGCATCATCAATTATCTTCAACAAAACACCAACGAACAAACCTTCTTTGCCCTTGATATCCAAACAGGAGCTGAAAAATACATTGCCCCCATTCTCTACACCGGTGGTGGCGGTAAATGGCCAGGAGCACCTGTTATCGATACCACACTCAATAAAGCCTACGTGATATACCGCTCCTACTATTCTATGTTTGACTCAGCAACCACAGTCAGACCATATGTAGATATTGCTCAAATGAATATATCAACTGGAACCATCACCCCCTTTGATTGTGGCAAAATTGGCGGAGAATCTTGCAAAATGGCCTGGGAAGATTTCCATTTAGTCGGTGATGAAGAAACTTATATCTCCGCAGCAACCAATGCTGTCCTCGTTGGAAGTTATACATCATTAGGCGGAATTTATCTTAATACCTCACCTGAAAAAAGCTTCTTTGTCGTTTCCCAAGGCAATTATCGAACCCCAACCCTCCAAAATACACAATGGTCAGGAAATTATGCTTCCTCTTATGGCAATCCCATTTCTGCAGTTACCAATGGAAAATTATTTTATCGAGCTGGTCTTCTCGGCATGATGCAATAAAAATATGAATAAAAAACACTTTACCAAAACTACCTCAACTCTACTTTTGACAATTTTTCTTACCCTCAATTTTTCACAAAATGTTTCTGCTGTATTCAACGCCAATACTTATGCTTACCAAAAATATGTATCCATCAACCGTAATTCCCAAAAAGCCTCTCCCTATATTCAACAATTAGAAACTGAAGTAAATTCCATTATTACCTCTCCCCAACGTCTCCAACCATATTATCAAGAAATCGGTATTGTGGGCGGATTATTTTTTTGGGGATATCCAGGTGAAGAATTCCTCACCCTTTGTCAGGCTATTCCATATTTATCACCTACTCTACAAACTCAAACTATCAATTATATTAATTCCCAATACACCTCATATTCTCCAAATTCATATGCTTATTACCCACAAGCCGCCACAATTTTTGATCTAAGCAAAACTCCTCGTCGTGAACGATATCCATTACCATTACCGTCCAATTCTGACCAAAACGTCTGGCCGCCTGTAACTGTTCCTCTTGGAAGTTTATATGTATTATCATCCTGCGCAGATTCAACTAATAACTGGAATTACATTACAACCAATTGGAATAGTATCAATTCAATTTATACCAACTTCACTCAATCAAATTCCTCAATCAAAACTCATCAACAACTTCTAGGAGTCATTGGTTATATTCGACTAGCAACCAAAACTAATAACACTCAAAATATAAATAACGCCTTAGCTTTAATGAATTCATCTGCTGCGTCTCTCGCAGATCTAAAAACAATTTTTAATAACTTCAATTCAACCAACGATCCCACTCTCAAACTTCAAACTCAACCAACTCATGATTGGACAATACCTTTCTTTTTTGCTTCTCGTGGAAATAGGGCTGTAATTACTTTGTATGGTCATGAACTAGGTAGATTTTTTAAATCAGAATCAAACACAATCACTCATCAAATCTTCGATACTATAAATTCCAACGCACCTCAATGGTTTATGTTTAAATCTCATTATCCAGGATATGGTGGGGCTGACGCATCAGGAACAAATACTTGGCAAGGTCAAGATGTAGCCTGGCTTTTTAACAGTGGATATGGAGAAAATAACATGTTCACTCCAGATATCCCTTGGAGTATATTTATGATCAAAGCCCACGTTTATAATCCAACCACCGAAGAACTTGCATCTTATCTCGATGTCCCATATACAGCTAAAGGAGATCTCTATCACATCCAAAAACTAGTTGCTGTTATCGAATCCACTGGCACCGAGTGTTGGGAAAATATCCAGACTCCAACCCAAGAATGTATCGATTCATCTACAACTCCAAATCCATCCACCCTAACTCCTTCTCCAACTTCAACTCCTCTCTCTCGTCCATGTCCTCTCCTAGGAGACACCAACCTCTGCGACGGTATAATTAATGCTCTAGACTTTACTTATCTTTCTTCCAAATTCGGCACCAATGATCCCAAAGCCGATCTCAAACAAGATGGCATTATTAATGTCTTAGATTATTCCATCCTCTCTGCTAACTTCGGCAAAACTTCGTAAACATGATAATCAAAAAAACTACCACTATTTTAATCACTCTTTTCTTTCTTTTAACTCTTAGTCCACTACCTCTTTATGCTAACTATAACAACGAAGGCATCGGCATTTTAGGAGACAGCAACTCGGATGAATATCGAGCCAATGACAACCGTGGGGCCGAATACTCCGCTACCACATTCAATTGGGTAGAACTTCTTGCCAATAAACGTAACTTAAACTTTGGTCCTTGGGGATCTTGGGGTGAACCCCGAAGGAGCGGATACAAATACAACTGGTCCCGTAGTGGTCAACTAACCAAGGATCTCATAGATGCAGGTCAAGCTGAAGGTCTAGCCAGCCAAATCAGAAATGGCGAAGTCAAATATGTCTTCATCCAAATCGGAACCAATGATTTCAATTTTTGGAATAACTCCTATCAAGACGTATACAACAACTCAACCAACATTACACTCAAAGTTAATACAATTATCACCAAAATGAACCAAGCCATTGATATTATCAAGCAAGCTGGCGCAACTCAAATTGTCATGACAGGCATCGGTGATCCCAATATATATCCACCCATCGCTCTTCAATTCCCAATCAAATCAAATCGCGATCGGGTCACCAATGCCATAAATACAATAAATACAGCATGGAAAACTAAAGCCAACAATTCGGGCGTCGTATTTGTCGACCTAAACGAATGGGGCACTCAAAACATCATCCAAAAACTCGACAGTAACGGCAACATCTACATAAACAACGTCGCTATAAAAGTTTTTTCTCAAGGCAATGAACCGCACAATCTCAGACTAGGCGACAGCGCAGGACATATGGGCACAGTTGCCAATGGCATAATGGCAAATACATGGTTTCTAGAACCTTTTAACAATAATTTTAATTTCAACATTACCCCCTTTACTAATCATGAAATACTCACAAATGCAGGCATATCATCGCCAACACCCATTCCAACTAACACCACCGCGCCACCTACTCCCACATCAACTCCTCTCTCTCGTCCTTGTCCTCTCCTAGGGGACACTAACTTCTGCGACGGTGTGGTTAATACTCTAGACTTTACTTATCTATCTTCTAAATTCGGTACTAATGATCCCAAAGCCGATC
>CAZLQM010000026.1:0-13596 GCA_964561945.1 uncultured Gammaproteobacteria bacterium
GAGCCGTCTCCGGGATTCGAACCCGGGACCACCTGTTTACAAAACAGGTGCTCTACCGCTGAGCTAAGACGGCTTAGTGTGAGGTTATATTTAATTAAATTAACAAATTATCCGAGTGATATTATAGATTATTTATTGTATATAAAAAAACCCCGCCGATAGTGTCGCGGAGTGTGTGTTTCCCCCAACTATTTAGGTGGGTGAGCTGTTTTGAAAATCTTGTAATTTTACTTTTTTAGGGTAAAATTTCGCCTTTTTCAAAAATGCGCCCTCCAAACTCGTTGGAGTCTGGAGATATTTACTTTTTAGGGTAAATAGCTCCCGTAAAAAAAGGTATAGAGGAAAAATTTACACCCTCCGCTGGCGGTTACCAGCAGGGCAATTTTTATTATACCATTAACCAGCGATTGCAATAAGTATTTGTAGAAGAATGGTTGCGATTGGATAAGTGAAGTAAGTAATGACACCCGTAAAAAGGGCTGCAATAAGAATAAATGTGCCGTACTGGTTAAGGAAAAGAGCTGTGATTTGAGCTTGTTTGGAAGGTAGTATGCCATATAAAATTTTGGAGCCATCAAGCGGTGGAACAGGGAAAAGATTAAAAACAGCTAAGAAAATGCTTAGCGACATAAATGTAGAAAAGAACGGAATAAGAGTTTGGGAAATAATATCGATATTGAGAATACCGACAACTCGAAAAAGAATAGCAACAAGTATGGCAGTGATGAGGTTAGAGGCGGGACCAGCAAGAGCTATTAGGGCCATGTCTTTTTTGGGGTTTTTAAGATTGTAAGGATCTACGGGAACTGGTTTGCCCCAGCCGAATATCACACCTGTGCCAAAAAGAGTTATTACAAACATTAAGGTACCTATGGGATCTAGATGAGCAATGGGGTTGAGAGTGAGACGATTTTTGAGCTTAGCGGTAGGGTCGCCAAGATATTCGGCGGCTAAGGCATGGGAAAATTCGTGGATAGATAGAGCTGCAATAAGGGCAAGTAAACGCAAAATGATTTCGGGATCCATAAAAGGTATTATCCCTATTTAATTGGTTTTTGTAAAATCTTGAATAATTAGGTATAATCTGGAGAGTTATTGAGGAAAACTTGTATATGTCATATTATTGCTGTAATTTATGCGGAAAAGGAAAACAAATTGGCAAGAAAGTTTCTCATGCACAAAATCGTTCTAAGAAAATCTGGTTGCCAAACTTGCAGTCAAAGAGGGTTTGGAATGGTGGAAATTACGAGACTTTTAAATTGTGTGTTAAGTGTTTACGAACTGTTAAAGAGATGAAATTGACTCCTGAGACTCGGCGAGAAGGATATGAGGATAAAAAAGTTGTGGTAAGTTAGGATTGGATTTGTCAGTAAGACATTTTTTGATATGTCGAATGGAGTTATTGGGTGGAGTATTTATGGTTTTAGAAGGTGAAGATTAGTAAGTTTTTCCCAGTCAGTGGGAGTTGATCCTTCGAGTTGAACTTTTTGAGGAATAAATTGGTTATCAATTAAACTGGAGGTGAGGATTTTGAGTCGCTTGTTTTGGGGAGTAAGCGTCCAAAGTCCCGGCCAAGGAGATAGTGCCAGGCAAGTTTGATGCAAGAATTTGGCTCCAAGATGAGAAACGTAAATGTCTTGAATAATTGATTGAATTTTGGGAGAGAAGGATTCTATTTGGATATTTTTTGATTGTATTGCTTTAATAAGAGTATCCCATGAAATAAATCCGTCTGATTTGGAAAGGATGGGAGTATAGGTTGCTTGGGTGTGGTTTTGGGGAGTGGAGTGAGGAGAATTTAGAAAGTTGTTGATGATAGAAGGGATTTGGAGTGATGCTGTTTGAAACATGGATTTTGTGAGTTGATCACGGTTAGTATTTGGGGAGATTGGAAATTGAGTTTGGCTAATAATGGGACCGTGATCCATGAGGTGGTCCATGAGCATGTATGAAATACTAGTAGTTGGTTCGCCTCGCAGGAGCGGTCCGAGTGTGGGAGTGGCTCCGCGGTATCGGGGAAGGAGAGAAGGATGGATATTTAGAAATCCTAATTTGGGGAGCGCGAGGAGAGGGGTTGGGATGATTTTGCCGTAAGCAGCCAAAACACAAAGATCTACAATTGGAAATTGTGATTGGAGTGTAGTGATAAATTCATTATTAAGTTTGGACGGGGTTAAGACTGGGATAGTGTGTTTTGTTCCAAATTCTTTAGATGGGGATTGAGTGAGAATTTGTTTGCGACCTTGAGGCTTGTCGGGTTGGGTGACAATTGCTAGAAGATTAAAGCTGCTATTGATTGAATCTAAAACTGGAAGGATGAAGTCAGGTGTGCCGAAGAAAATGATGTTAGTCATGGTAATTTGTTTTGGTATACTTAGGGCCTATGGCTGTAAGAGTTATTGTACAACCTCCGGCTAAGGTTTTGACGGAAAGATCTAATGAAATTGATGTTAAGGATGATAAGTTAACGTCTTTGTTATTGGATTTGAATGATACTTTGATGGCGCAAACTAATCCTAAAGGAGTAGGTTTATCAGCACCACAGTTGGGAGAAAATGTGCGAGTTTTTGTAGCTAGACCAAATGCTGAAGCGTCTCCTATTGTGATGGTTAACCCTCAAATTATTAAGGTTTCAAAAGAACTGACAAGTAAAGGTGAAAATCGTAAACAAATTGAAGGATGTTTATCAATCCCTGATATGTATGGCGAGGTGGCAAGAAGTAAGTGGATAGAGGTCGAGTTTTGGACAACGAGTTGGAATTCATTGAGAAGGGAAAAAAGTGATTTTCGAAGATCGAAGTTGGTTTATGATGGGTTTTTGGGACGAGTATTCCAACATGAATATGATCATTTGGACGGAGTTTTGTTTACGATGAGAGTTTTGGAACAGGGTGGAAGAATGTATAAATTAGAAAAAGAGGATGATGAAGAGGTTTTGGTTGAGATAAAGTTGTAAAAAATTAAGGCTTGAGAAGTTGGGACCAGCTATCGAGTTCGGAGTTAAGATGGTGAGAATTAGTTATATCTATATATTTGGTGAGGTCAGTTATGGCTGAGTTTAGAATTGTGAGGTCTTTAACTTGCTGGTTAGTTTGGTCAACTGCATATAAATATTGGTATAAAGCTCGAGCGTAGAGAGCTTCGTTATAGTTGGGCTTAAGTTCTAGTGCATGATTTAAATAAGCAATGCTTTGGGAGTAATTTTTGAGGCGAGCTTGAAGTATGGCTTGATTATAAGGAACTTTAGGGTCGGTGGGAGCAAGGGTGGCGTTTTGGAGTAGAGCGTTAGCTGCTACTTGGTAATCTTGTGGATTGATGACTGCAAGGTTCATAAAGACTCCAGCTCTGGTGCGCCAGATGGTGGTGTGTGCGGGGTTGAGATAGACAGCATATTGGCTGAGACTTATAGCAGAATCACGGAATCGGTTAGCTTCTTCTATATGTTGGTTTTGGGCTAGGCCGACTGCGATGTCGGCAGCGATTTTGGATCCGAGATCGTAATAAATTGATTCTTTGGGATCATAGCGGATGCTCTTACTAATGAGTTGATAACTACTGCTGTAGTCATTTTGAGAATAAAGTTTGCGTGCAAGTGCGAAGTTGATATCGGCCATGAAGAATTTGGAGATTGTGACAAGAAAGTAGGAAGAAGTTATTAAAGTGATTAAAAATATAGTTTTATATATTAAATTATTATTTTTTGATTTGGTTTGATTAATTGAAACAAGAAAAGCTGGAAGAATGAAAAATAATAAATTTATAATTACGACTGAAAAACCAAAAAAATTGGTGATTGAAATGCTTATCCAAATAGAAATAGCTGCATATGAAAGAAGTTTATTTTGGGGATTGAGACTTGATTTATAGAAGAACCATAGGCCAGATATGATTAGGAAAATATAGGAGCTTAAACCTAAATATCCTGTATTGGCAAGATAGTTGAGAAATTCATTGTGAGCCTTGTTATAAAGAAAATCCCATTCGGAGACGAGATTGTGGATTTGAGGTCGAGTCCAGTAATAGCTGTAGGCAAATGTTTCGGGACCAGTGCCAAAGAAGGGATATTTATTGCCAAGCTGAATTGCGCCCTGCCAGACGATTTGGCGGATAACGCCCGATTCAGTACCGCCTTCGGACTGAGAAATTGCTTCTGAAGTGACAATGGCTGTTTTGCTAGACTCGAGAGCTTGAAGTGTTGAGGTGAAAGGCGTGCCGACGATGATTGAGATTATGATTAGAGGAGTAATTAATAAAAGAGGAGTTTTCCAGTGGTGGTCAGAGAGGGTTTTGAGTGACCAGTATATGGTGAAGGCTACTATATAAGCTAGAAATCCTGAGCGTGATTTGGTATATAAAAGTGCAAGATAGATGATAATATTGGTTGTGATAAGAAACCAGTTTTTGTAATCAGATTTGGAATTTGTATAAATCCAACTGAGAGGTACGACGGCACTAAGGTAGGCTGCTAGCCAGTTGGGTTGTCCGAGAGTTGAGAAAACCCTTGATTGAACATCTTGTTTCCACATTTTGGCGTCGATTCCAAAATGTTGGAGGATACCGTAGATCGAAACGATGAGAGTTGTAACGATGATAGTGATAATGAGAATGTGTTTGGACTTGGGGTTTTGGTTGATGTGGGTAGCTGTAATTATGAGAATGATAATGTAGGTAATAAGTGAGATCAGACCACCTTGGAATCGGGAGTAATATCCCCAAAGTGAGGTGTGGATGTCAATTGAGTTGATGGTTGCGATTAGCATACAAGCTAGGAATAAAAGAAGAGTTTTTTGTAAGGGAAAGACAACATGAGGTTTGGATTTGTCTGTGATAGCAGATATTGAAAAGGTAATTAAAAGTAGACTGAGAAATACGTAAGTTATGATCATTTTGGGAATTTCAAATAATTCTGAGGTCCAAGGAAGCCAAATGAGAGGAACTGTAAAGAAGAGAGCAATTAAAAAACCAAGTGTTAATGATTTGGTTAGGCGCATCAATTTATAATACTTCATTTTTTATAATCATTGAGGTGGAGTCTTGAGGTGGGTGATGTTAAAATTCTTTTGCAATGATGGACAAATTTTGGTCAATGATGAGTTATGATATCGCGATTGATTTGGGAACCGCTAATACGTTGGTGGCTATTAGAGGTAAGGGAATAATGGTGCGAGAGCCAACTTTATTAGTTCGGCATAAGAAAACCAAAAAAATATTGGCTGTTGGTCAAGAAGCAAAGAAGATGTTGGGGAAGACACCTGCAAATTTGGAGGCGGTTAGACCATTGCGGTCAGGAGTGATTGCTGATTTTGATGCGGCAGAAGCATTGTTACATGCTTGGATTAGAATGGTACATGAACCACAAGGTTGGTTGCCTAGGATCTACAAGCCAAGAGTGATTATTGGAATTCCATCGGGAATTACTGAGGTAGAGAGGCGAGCAGTGCAGGAAGCTGCGTTTACAGCAGGAGCTCGTAAGGTGTGGTTGGTTGAGGAGCCTATGGCTGCTGCTATTGGTTCTGGTGCTCCTGTTGAAGAACCGACTGGAGTATTGATTGTGGACATCGGTGGAGGGACAACTGAGATTGCTGCAATTTCTTTGTCTGGAATGGTGGTTAAAAGATCAATTAAGATGGCTGGAGATGAGATGGATAATGCGATTATTCAATATGTGCGGAATCATTACGGGTTGCTAATTGGTGAAGCAACAGCGGAGAGGATTAAATTGACGATAGGAAAGGTATCTGAGAGTATGGGGAAGAGAAGTACCAAAAAATCAACGAATGAAAAAGTTCAGACGATGATTATAAGAGGTAGAGATCTTGAATCTGGAGTTCCGAAATCTTTGGCAATTCAAAGTGATGCGATTAGTGATGCTTTGTCCTCGATTGTAAAGGAAATCTTGGAAGGAGTTCAGGATACGATTGAAGAAGTGCCTCCTGAATTAGTTTCGGATATTTTGGAGCGTGGAATTATATTGGCGGGTGGTGGGGCGTTGTTGCCAAATCTTGAATCGGTGATGGCTGAGTATACGAAAATGCCTGTCTGGGTGGCAGATGATCCGTTGACGTGTGTGGTTAGAGGTTGTTTGGCTTTGTATGAACGACCGGTGTTATTAGAACGAGTTAGGATGGTGGGAGGTTTGAGATAACTATGGATTCACACTTGAAGATAGTTCGACAGAGTGTAGTTTTGATTGTAATTTTTGTTATATTAGGTTTGTTTGATTGGCTGGGTTATTTGGCCCCGATTACTAGATTGAGTGATTGGTTGATAAATCCAGTACAAGTTAGAGTGGAGGGGGTTAAGAACGATGTAAGGTTGAGTTGGAGTAGGATTTTGGGGAAAGATGATGTGAGTAGCGAGTTACAAGTTATGAAGCAACTAGTTAGAGGTGAGGTAGAGCAGGCTGCAGAGTTGAATAGGTTGCGGAGCGAGAATCAAGCATTTCGTAAGTTGATGGAGATTCATACAGAAAGAATGGAGTTAAAAACAGCGTATGTTTTGGCGGTGGTTGATGATGGGGTATTTATTGATGTGGGAAGAGAACATGGAATTGAAGATGGAATGGTGGTGATGGTAGATGGAATTCTTTGGGGACAGGTTATAAGTGTAGAAGGTCAAAAATCCAAGGTTAAGATTTTGAATGATGATAAAGCTGAATGGAGAGTGAGTGTATTAAATGATAAAGGAGAGAGCGTCGAGGGATTATTGGGGTCAAAGGATGGAGTATTGGAAATTAGAGGTATTTTGGTAAGTGATAATGTCAAAATAGGAGATAGTGTGGTGAGTGTGGGTGGAGATGGTTTGTTGGCTAATTTGCCGATTGGAAAGATTTTGTCATTGTCTGTGGTTGATGAAACGGCTTTGTATCAATTCGCACAGGTTGCGTGGCCGATTGATAGTGATTATGTGAAGCAAGTTGCTGTAATAATTAAGTGGTAATTGGTGGAGTTAAGTGATTGGTACATGTTATATTGATGAGTATGGGACAGTGGGGTTGGAGCATGGGAGACCATGTATATTCAAAAGAAGATTTTCAATGGCGCGAGCCTAAGCAGTCACGGAAGTGGTTTTTGGGTTGGTGGTTGTGTTTGGTGTTGGGCGTGGGAGTATTGTTGCTACGGGCTATGGAGCTGCAGGTGTGGAGCGGAGAGTATTTTTATGCAAGGGCTGATGACCAGCGGATGAGATTGGTGTCAATTCCTGCGTCGCGAGGAATCATATATGATCGAAATGGAGAACCGTTGGTGAGAAATGTACCGGTGTTTCGGAAGCTAATGATTGATCCTGCTAAGGGGTTATATTTGGCGGTAATAGATCGAGAAGAGGCTTTGGCGATGAAAGAAATAGATGAACAAGTTCAAGTGGTAGAGGCAGTTGATAGACAGTATTTGTATGGTAAAGAATTGGCTCATGTTTTGGGTTATTTGGGAGAAACTAATGAAGATGAAATTAATGCTTCTGGATTGGTGAATCAAGTTTGTGCAAAAAAGTTAGAGTTGGGAAGTTTGATTGGTCGGGCTGGAATTGAGTCTTGGCTTGATTGTACTTTGCGGGGAAATGATGGGACGCTTCTATTGGAAGTTGATACATCAGGAGGAATGGTGAGAGAGTTTGGGAGAGAGGCGCCTGTGAGTGGAAATAGAGTTGATTTGACAATTGATTTGGGTTTGCAAAAGAAAGCTTATGAGTCAATGGGTGATAAAGTGGGAGCGTTGGTTGCGATGGATCCAAGCAATGGGGAGGTATTAGCGATGGTGTCTACGCCTAGTTATGACCCTGAGTGGTTTGGGTTGAAGTCTAGAATCGATGCGAAATTTCAGACGAATGAGTCGTTGAACGATTTGTTTAATGCTCCTGGTAAGCCTTTGTTAAATCGAGCAGTGTCTTCGATGTATCCACCTGGGTCAGTATTTAAGTTAGTAACGGCATTGGCCGGTCTGGAAGAGAATAAAATTGATGCAAATGATTTATATACCGATACGGGCATTGTGCAGATGGGAACTTATCAATTTCGTAATTGGTATTATTTGAAGTATGGAGCTGGGGAAGGTTCGATGAATGTAGTAAGGGCTTTGGCAAGGTCAACAGATACGTTTTTTTATGATTTGGGTGGAAAAATTGGTCCTGATGGAATGGCAATGTGGGCAAGAAATTTGGGTTATGGAACTTTAACAGGGATTGAGATTCCAGGAGAAGCACGTGGTTTGATTCCTGATCCTGAGTGGAAATTAAGTGTAAAGAATGAACGTTGGTACTTGGGAAATAGTTATCATATGTCGATCGGTCAAGGTGATGTATTGGTGACTCCAATTCAAGTGGCTGAGGTAACAAGTGTATTTGCTAATGAAGGAACGATTTGTGCTCCGCATTTGGTCAAGTCGGATGGAAAGTGTAATAAGGTGAATGTAAGTTCGACTAATTTAGAGACGGTTATAGCGGGAATGAGAGCTGCATGTAGTCCGGGAGGAACGGCATCTGTGTTTAATGAGGTGGCTTATGGAGTGGGATGTAAGACAGGAACTGCAGAGTATGGACCGCGAGATGAGTATGGACGGAGAGAGACACACGGGTGGATTACAGTAATGGGTATGGGGAAGAATGATGTGACAGAGGGTGATGTGAAGCCATTTGTGGTAAGTGTTTTGGTTGAAGGTGGGGGAGAGGGGTCTGTAGTAGCTGCTCCGATTGCTAAAGAAGTGATGGATTATTGGTATGGTAGAGAAAATTAGGCTGCGGGAATTATATAAATAATGGCGATTATCATGGTACTCCAAATTATTACGGAAGCTAGAAGTGGTTTGTCTGTAAGGAGGATGCGTTCGGGGCTTTCGGCTTTGGAACCGTCGAAGATGATTTTTTGGTATCGCATGATTGTGTATATTACAATGGGAATGGTACTCATTAGCCATTTGTTGTGACCGGCTAGGGTGTTGGGAAGCATGGCAAAGATTTCGGGGAATTGTTGATTTAGGTTAGTTGGCGATGGAGCAAAAAATGTAAATAATGACCAAGAGAGGAAGGAGGCATTGGCGAACATGGTGACGTAGCTGTTGAGTGCATCGGAGGAGTATTTGGAAAGGACAATACGGGAAGATGGAGTGCGATCGGTGATAATTGATAATTCGGCGCGACGCTTGCCTACGGCAATAAGTAGTGAAGTGGCGATGACACAGATAAGGAACCAAATTGACATGTGAGCGTTGATAACTAAGCCACCTGCGTATACGCGGATGATAAAACCAGTGGCGATGACAAAAACATCTATGATGGCAATATGTTTGAGATAGAATGAGTAGGCTATTTGCAGACCGATATAGATTAAAGTAAAGAGCAGGAGAAAACCTGATAATTTGGCGGCAAAGTATAGCCCTGTAATGAGGAATATTAAACAAAAGATAATGGCTTGATTGACAGAAATTTTGCCAGAAGCGATGGGGCGGAATTTTTTGAAGGGATGTTTACGATCTGATTGACGATCAACTATATCATTAAATAGATAGACAGCGGAGGAAATGATTGAAAAAATTATAATGGCTTGGGCTGTTTTGATAAACAGAGGTTGAATGAATAGATTGCCTGAGAAAACAAGTGGTGCGGCAATGGAGATGTTTTTGATCCATTGACGAGGTCTGACGGAACGAGTTAAGTGATAAAGATATGTAAGCATTGGTGAAAAAAATATGAGATTATTGTATCAACAATTGAGGTATTTAGATAGAAAAATCTACATGAATTTTTTGATAATACCAATTACGCCTTGATCCCATCCGACACGGTGAGTTGTGCCGACCGTGTTTTCGACTTCTGTGTAGTGTTTGAGATACCAATCGTAGGTGTTGATAAGTGTTTGGACGTTGCTGCGTTTGGGCTGCCAACCTGTGTTTTTGAGTTTGTCTATGGATACGAAAGAATCTTTGTCGGCGGTTTCGTAAACCCATTTGTAGAGTGGAGATAAATGCAGAGCATCCAGAGTGCGAAGAGCTGGTTTGGCGATGATGGCAGGAATGGGAAATACTCGGCTACCATTGCCGGCGTGCTTACAAAGGGCTCCTACATCTTGGTTAACAGTCTGGTATTTTTCTGCGCCAATATTGAAAGTGTCATTAATTTTGGGTGATTTGGAAGTGGCAAGGATCATGATGGCATCTACCAAATCTTCGACTTCAAGTAATTGATAGCGGTTGTTGCCGTCACCAATGATAGGAATACGTTTGCCAAGTCGAACCCAGTTAAATAATATTTGGAAGACTCCCAGCCGCTCGGTGCCAATGAAGGTTTTGGGTCTGATGATAGGTACAACTAAGCCTTCGGATTTGGCTTGGTTACAAAGTCTTTCGGCTTCGATTTTGGCAATTCCATAGGGACCAACTCCTTGGACGGGATCGGTTTCAAATAAGGGATGGTGATCGGGGATGCCATAGACAGCGGTTGAACTAATGTAAATGGTGCGTTTAACATGGTGCTTGGTAGCTGACTTGAGTATGTTTTGGGTGCCTTGGATTGTGGTAGTGGTAATTTGTTCGTCTGACTCGAGCGGGAGTGAGGCGGCTGCATGGATAATAAAGTCTTGACCTTTGGTGGCTTGGTCGACTAATTTGGCATCTCGGACATCACCTTTGAAAAAATTAACTTTTTTGCGTAAATCGAGTTCAATAATGTCATTGCGATCAAGAACGGTAACTGTATGTTTATCTTTGAGGAGTCTTTTGATTAAATGAAATCCGAGGAAACCAGCACCGCCTGTAATGAGGAATTTCATATCGTTAGTTTGTGACAGATGCATAATAAAGTCAATTAGTTTTATGATTAATATATGGAAGAGAGAGAGGCGTATTTGGTGTGGAGTATGTGTTATGGAATTGGTCCGTCGCGAATGATGCAATTGAAATCGGAGTTTGGAACTTTGGTGGAGGCGTGGAATAAATTTGAGAAAGAAAATCAGAGGTTGAAATGGAATAAGAATTTGGTTGATAAGGTGTTGAGTTTTGGGAAAATATTTTCAATAAAAAATTATTTACATAAATTAAGATTGGAAGAAGTTGGTTATTTAGCTTGGTGTGATGAGGAGTACCCTGAAAAACTTAAAAAAATTAGTCATGCACCTAGTGTGTTTTATTTTCGTAAGAAAGAGGATGAGTGGTTGGATTTGTGGAAACAACCATGGTTGGGGGTGGTAGGTACGAGGAAGATTACAGCGTATGGAGTGGGTGTAACTAAGATGTTGGTCGAAGGTGTGGTGAGTCAGGGCGTGGGGATTGTGTCAGGTTTAATGTATGGAGTCGATGAGATTGGGCATCGGGCCTGTATTGATGTTGGTGGAGTAACGATTGGAGTTTGGGCTGGAGGATTGGATACGCTGAACGCGGGCGGGAGGAGTGCCTTGGCGCGGGCTGTTTATGATTCTGGTGGGGTATTGATTAGTCCATATCGGTTGGGTTTTTTGCCGAACGCTGCGACTTTCCCCGCTCGAAATGAGTGGGTAGCAGGATTGTGTGATGCTTTACTCGTGATTGAGGGAAGCGACAAAAGTGGGACATTGATTACTGCTGGATTTGCAGCTGAACTGGATCGACCCGTGTTGGTGGTTCCTGGCCCGATTACGAGTAGCCAGTCGGCTGCGCCCATTACATTGCTGAAAGCTGGGGCGATTCCTGTTTCGAGTGTCGAGGATGTGTTGGATCAATTGCCGATAAAAGTAATATCAATTAAAAAGAAAAATAAATTACAGTTGAGTGGAGATGAAGAAAGAATTATAGAAATATTGGGTCAAGGGCAGATGTCGGGTGATGAAATCGCTAGGAAGTTAAATATGAAGATGGCAGGTTTGATGGAGCTTTTAACAATGCTAGAGTTGTCAGGAGTGGTGTTTAAGAGTGGGGAGAACTGGATAGTCAGAGTTTAGGAAATACAATAATGCTGACAACATTTGAATTATAAGGTTGTTAACAATGCTAGAGTTTAGGGGAAATTGGGGCAGGAAATTGGAGTAAGAAAGATTATAATGGTGTAAATGACAAATGTGGCCTTGAGTGGTTGGTCTGGTGCTGGATCGACAAGTGTGACTCTTATTTTGGCTTTAGCTTTGAAAAGAAAATATGTTTATATTGGTTCAGTATTTAGATATATTGGAGAGTATCTTGGGTATGGTGATGAAGGAATGTCGAGGATTGAGGCGGATTTGTTATTAGAAAGACAAATTGGTAAATTGATGGATCGGTATGTTGATTGGGTATTGATGAACGATGAGAATGTAATTTTGGAATCGGATTTGTCATGTTTTAGAATTGGAAAGAATAAGGAAGTTTTTTCGGTTTTCCTGGAAGCCTCGCTTGAAGATCGGTCAAATCGAGTAATGTCAGACTTGCGTGGGGATGATGCGGTAAGTGTTTTGGAAGCACGAGATATAGTACACAAAGAATTATATGATGAGTTGTGGAATGTAGATTTTTTTGATCGAGATTTGATTAGACAAAAGTATTGGTACGTAGTCGATAATGGAAAAATTTCACTAAAACAAACTGTGAATCGAGTGTTGGAATTAATGGCTGGGTTTGAGGGATTAAAAGATGAATATAAATGGGAAGAGCTGAAATTAGAAATTGATGGTTGGGTTGATATATTTGAGCAAGAAGGGAAAAAAGGTTTGCGTGATAGATTGGAAAAAATGGGATTACTTTGGGGACAGGGTTTGATTTTGAAACATTTAAATGAGTTGTTTGAGGGAGAAGTTGAGAAATTACCGTTATTTGTAGTAGAGTTAATTCGTAGAGAGAAGTTTAGGTTATGATAGAGTGAATTTATGAATAACAAATTTTATCAATTTGGAACTTTGATTGAAGGAAAAGAAGAATTATTGACGTTGCCCAATAGCGTAGTTTTTGAACATGGGCAGTGGCAGGGCTTTTTGTTGGGTCAGTCGTGGGGAGATTATTATGCTAATTTGGCTCAAGATAATGCAGAGTGGATGAGGCGTGATGATGCGGAATTGGATGAAGAGCATCAGCAAGTTATCCCATGGTTAATATTTAGGTGGAATGATTATTACTTGGAAATTAAGAAGGGTCAGGAAGGTCCGCATACGAGGCTTTATAATAAGTATTCGTTAGGTTTTGGCGGACATGTTTTTAAGCATGAGTTTGACAAGGTGGGGAATTTGAGTAATTGGATTAAGGAAAGATTTTTGCAGGAGATGGATTACAAAGGAAATTTGCAAGTAAGTACTTTGGGAGTAGTAAATGATAATACTGATGAGTTGGGGCATACCCATTTTGGGATTGTTTATTTAATTGAAGGAGATAGTAATGTGATTAGTTCTAAGAAAAATTTGCAGTTACGATTGTCTCCGTTATCAGAATTTAGTGGAGATGATGTGAGATATTGGGATAGATGGAGTCAGATGGTATATCGGCAATTGAGGGATTTGGAGATATATAATGCACGTAAGTAGATTGAGTGAAATCATGAAGTTTATCTGATTGAACTGTGCGGTGAAACAATGTATTATGGATAGGAGTTTATCGTCTCCAATACCTCATACCTGTCATGAGTTTGAGGATGGAAATATATTATGGAATTGAAAAAGATTGATCAGAAAGT
>CAZLQM010000027.1:0-11953 GCA_964561945.1 uncultured Gammaproteobacteria bacterium
ATTATAAAAATAAAATTTAATTACCAATAGTCTTTGTAATTGTGCTAATGGGTATTATTTTAGGTTTTTGTTTTAGAACTACCCCCAACAGTATAAAACCCATCAACCTCAATCTTTTCTCCAAGGTTTGTCAATATAACGGTAAGACCTATAAATCAGATGAAAGTTTTAAAAATAGTTGCAATAATTGTGGTTGTGAAGATGGAAAAGTCACCTGTACCTTAATGGCTTGTAAAAAAAACAAAATAGGTTCTGTATCTATCAACAATCCTCCTAAGTTAATATCGTTTTTCAAAATTCACACAAATATCAAGCAAACTACTTATTTCCTCACTTTATCGCCAACAAGACATGCAAAAGATCATATTGATAATTCCTTACGACATCAGGGTACTGCTCTTTAAGATTAGTCAAATTAATTTCATACTCTTCCTTGCGCGCATAATACTCAGATAATACAACTTCCACGCCCCCACAAGCCTCTTTATTTTCCTTCACCAATGATTCTACTTTATCCAAATAATCAATTATTTCATCCACACAAATAATCTTGGTCTTTAATAACATTAATCTCTTCAGAATCAAATCATTTTCCTTCTGTCCCCAAAATTTTCTCAAAGTAGGAAAATTCCTAACTAACTGATCTAACGATCTAAGTTTTTGTCTAAATATTTTTTGGTTTGGAATTCTTCCACCCTTACCATAACCTCTACCAAAATAAACCTCTGGATACTCAACCGCATCTTGCTGAAGATCAAGCTGAGAATCGTACTCGTAAACTATGCTCTCACTTATATATCCTTTATGATAAAGATTAAATATCTTATCTCTAGTAATCTCAATAGCCTGAAGTCTAAGACTATTTTCAAGTTCTTGAGTATTAGCCAATTCCAAAAGCTTTTTCTTATGATACTGCTCTTCTTGATCTAATTTTACTGAAGCAATATCCACCAGTTCCTTATAAAAATCCCTCTCTGGTAAATCTGCAAGCAAATCTCTTCGTTTCTCCACGTCAAATATCTCTAGTTGTTCTTTGAGTATTTCTTCTTCTTTCTTGGGAAGATGAAGCCCCAACTTAACCAACAACCATCTAATTGTCAAAGCATTAATTAAAAGTGTAAAAACCAAAGTTGCTAACGTAAAACTTAATACATAATTTTTGTATAAATAACTATCTGGAATAGAATAAGCCAACACCAAAGGAATAACTCCTCTTAATCCTCCCCAATTCAAAATATGTTGCCATTTGAGAGGAACATCCGGCTCATTTTTAAAGAACACTAGTTTGTTACTAATATAAAAACTCAAATATACAGAAATCGCTCTTGCCATTAACACCAACAAAATTACAATATGTAATTTATCAAATTGTGACAATAACAAGCTTACATCTAACTGAAATGAAGCAAAGAAAAAAACCAACGAAACAGCCACAAAAGCAATATACTCCCATGTTCTACTCACGAACCTACTTACACTATACGAAATTCTCGTCTTCCCTAAATTCCCAAAAACTAAACCAGCAATTACTACCGTAATTACACCGGATAAATATAAGAAATGCTCACTAATTATAAAAGCCCCTAACGCCAAACTCAAAGTTATCGAAACTTCCACCAAATGATTATTTTTAACTTTTCGAATTAGTTCCGAACCCAAATATCCCAACAACGCACCGACCAAAAGACTTCCAATAAACATATATAAAAAATTTCCAAAACTCACAAATATTTTTTCTCCTTGTATATATGTACCAGCCAAAGCAAATCCCGATATAACTCGAAAGGCAATCACTGCCGTTGCATCATTAAACATACTTTCTCCATCAGCGATCAAAGACAAACGCTTAGGTGCTCCAAGAGATTTAAAAATAGACAAGACTGCAATCGGATCAGTAGCCGAAATCAATGCCCCGAAAAGTAATGCCATTCCCAAAGGCAGACCCAAAACCCAATTAAGTCCAAATCCAATAACAAAAAGTGAAACTAAGAGCCCGAATGTAGACATAAATGCAATCGTCCAAAACTGCAACCTAAATTGATGAAAATTTATGTGAATCGCTGACTCAAACAATAACAACGGCAACAACAAATAATAAATAATTGTTGAATCTAACTTTATATCTATACCATAGCCAAAATAGTAAAATATAAACTGAGTAATAAAACCGGCAATAAGTATTGCCACAGTAAATGGAAATGCAGTTTTTTTGCTTACAATTTGAAATACCGAAATAAACCCAAAAAACAAACAAAAAAACAATACGATACTTATAATAATTTCACCTTGCATATGCTTATCCTAGCAACCCCAAAACTACATTATATAAAATTTAACCTTACCAAACAATTGAACAAATTCCCCAAAATCATCACAATTAAATATAATTGATATACCCTACAACGGCACCAATCATATTATCACTTCTAATTTAAATAACCTTTTATATAATTTTTCTAAATACTTATTTTAATCACAACATTAACCTAATTCCTCCAATAGAAAATTAATATTTTATATTTTACTCCCACAACATTCAGATTCAATTTTAAATGAATATCTTCCCTCTACAACACAAAATATCTAAACTTTTACATAACTGGCAATTCAGCTTAGTGATCATTATTGCCTTAGGGCTCATCCTCCGACTTCAAAGTTTCCACAATCTTCCCTTCGATGGGCATGCCATGCGACAAACAGACACCGAAAGTGTTGCTTATAATTTTGCATTTAATAATCATAATATTCTTTATCCCCAAAACAGCTTAATAAGACCAATTACAAACACCAAAGCTTACTTTTTCCTAGAATTTCCCACTTACCAATATCTAATTGGACTATTCTATCGATTGTTTGGGTGGCACATTGAGCTAGCTAGAATAGTCAACATTTTTTTATACATTATTTCATCAATTTCAATCTATTACATCTCAAGCAATCTATTTAAATCTAAAAACACAGCCTATCTAACTACATTTTTCTTTGCCGTTGCACCAGGATCAATTTTTTTCCTTGGTCATGCAATTCATCCAGATATCTTTGCTGTTTGTACATATTTATTATCACTTGCAACCTTCCTCCAATGGAGAAATAAAAATAATTACCTTCTGCTTATCACATCTCTCATCACACTAAGTCTCTCTGTGGCTACTCGTCCCTTCATATTAATTGGAATACCAGCATACCTTTATCTTCTTTGGACCAAGAAAGTTCCTATTCGAATGTATTTTTACTACATCATTACAGCCCCGTTAATTTATATTTTGTGGAAGCTTTGGCAACTTCCCTTCGAGTCAGCAGATAGTAGTTGGGAAAATTGGATTCTTACTGGCAGACAAAATCTTTTCGATTATCAAATCCTTGTCAAACAATTAATACTAAAAAACGTAGTCGGTGAAGTCATGGGAAAAATCACTACTATTTTTGCAGTCATAGGTGCATTCACATACTTATCCAAACACAAAAACTCCAGTTTAACTTTTATCTTCATCTGGCTAATTTTTGTTCCATTCTATTGGCTAATAGTTCCCAGTGGGAACACCACTCACCAATACTATGCCAATGTTTACATTATTCCAATTGTCATACTAGCAGGCTACGGACTAAACTTTATTCTTCAAAAATTATCATCAATCAATAAATACACTTACATCGCTTTTGCAATATTATCTATCACAATCGCAACTTACAATGGATACCACACTAGTCGCTATTATTTTGAAGACATTATTCCTCACAACGAACAACAAATCGCCAAAGAAATTGCTCAAGTTATTCCCCAAGACGCAAAAATTGTCTATCTTGCAATTAATAACTCCATTCCCTTTTCGCTTTATCACATTAGAGGCTGGATGCTCGGAAATTCTCCTATGGATGTAAATGCAACTGCAGACGATATTCTTTTCATGAACAACTTCGGAGCAAATTACATTGTTGCAGGAAAAGACAATACAGACCTAAACCAAACAGAACTCATCAAAATTCAATCAAATACAAACCTAGTATATTCTTCACATTGGATACAAGTATACAAATACCGATAATATAACACCTAACAACATTTGCCCATCTAGTTAAACAACACTTCCATTCATTCTTTTATCACCAATTCTCTGTTTAGCTCATAATATTTCATAATGCTAATTACAAAACGACTAAAATTATCATTCTTTTCTTTAATCTCTGGCCTATAAATTCTCCTAATATAATATCCTGCCTCAGATGAGGCATATAGTGCATTGCCCAATTCATCAAGTTCATTTTTCTCTTTTCGTTCATACCAAAACTTATTCCCAATACATGACAGATCATCCAAAGACCACTCACCTTTAAGCCACTTAAATACCGCATTGACAAATATCAACGCAATATTCTCATCCGATAAATCTTTATCAGCCTCTAAGTTACACAATTTCAATAACTTGCTATATTTTTCTATTGGAAATGGAATATCAATTTTAGCTACATCTTCATAAGGTGGATCCTTATCCCAAGCTGTATATGTCATAAATGATACTTAATTCAAAATGCTATCATCTTTTCCCTAATCTAACATATCTTTGTGTTTCATCAAAAACTCATCAAGACTCATAGGTCGTCGATTAAGTAATTGCTCAAGAGTTTTAGTAATACCATCAGCCTTGCCCAAACGACACACTGAATACAATCCAACCATAACCATGATAAACGCCCACTTATCACCATATCGCCTGCGATGTCGAATAAACCGAATTATCGAAGGATGTTTATACCCAATATTACGTCCTATAATTTCAGTCATTTTCTCAGCCACTTCAGTATAACTAAAGGCACTTTCACCTGTAATTTCGTAAGCCTGATTCATCATCTGTTCATCAATCAGTGCCAACCGCGCCACCTCGCCAATATCCTCACCCGCTATAAAACTAGTCTTTCCATCACCAGCTGGGACAATAATTTCATTAAGCTCAACAATTTCCTTGCGATGTGTAGTTACCAAATTCTCCATAAAAAAACTAGGACGTACAAAAACATAAGGTATTCCTAGTTTTAGAATATATTTTTCAATCTTATGATGTGGCGTAATGGGATTATTTTCTACTCCTTGTAAGGACAAAAAAACAACTTTCTCAACTCCAACTTTCTTAATATAATCCAAAAACGGAAATATATATTGCTTTACATTAGAAATCGCAGGTGGTCGCATCAAAAAAATTTTATTAATTCCTGCCAATACATCACCATAAGTATTTGGGTCCATAAAATCCAACCTCCTCAACTTAATATTAGGATAATCCCTTTGCGCTCGATCGACATTCGACACTCCCCCCACTATTTCTAAATCATCTTTATGCTTTATCAACGAACTATAAACTTGAGTTCCAATATTCCCCGTGATGCCAGTAATTAAAACCTTATCCATAACAGTACCTATGGGATAACACTATCATATACTCAGACTTAATGAAACAAATTCACAATACAAATAAATTCACCAAAATTCATATTCTCTTTTCATATATAATCACTCCATGAACCTTTCTCCCCAACAAATCCAAGAATTACTCCAAACCCTAGCTAATCGTTTCCACGCCAATATCTCTCGTCATCCCAAGCTAGACTGGACCCCAATTCAAGCCAAACTCAAAACCAACCCTAATAAACTATCTTCTCTCTACCAAATGGAAACAACCCTAGGAGAACCCGACGTAATAGGGCAGGATCCCAACTCAAACCAATATATTTTTTGTGATTGCTCACTTCAAACACCCAAAGGTCGAGTTAGCCTTTGTTATGACCAACAAGCTCTTGAATCAAGAAAACAATACAAACCCCAAGACAGCGTCATTAACATGGCAAATAATATGGGCATAGAACTGCTAAATGAAAATCAGTATAAACAATTACAAAAGCTTGGAGCATTTGATACCAAAACCTCCAGTTGGATTCTAACTCCGCCTGCAATTAGAAAACTAGGCGATGCCATCTTTGCCGATCGTCGTTATAACCATGTCTTCATATACCATAATGGAGCAGAGTCTTATTATGCCAGTCGTGGTTTCCGTGGCTTACTCAAGCTATAAAAATACTCTCCATCTCAGTTTTAGATTTTTCTACTATCATACGCCCAATGCAAAATCGCTTGTCTTTGCCTAGTTCGACACGTTAAATCTCCTTTTTTACAATTATGCTTCACTTGAGCGATGTGTCGTCTAATTCCTATCCATCTTTTGATCTGTCGCTCATCTTCATCTTGCAATCTTCTTCCCATATAATACCGACAATACCATTGGAACCAACCTCGCGGATCATCAGCATATATCCAACCATTTTTTCGCCAAACAGACAACGGCTGACTAGCATTAATCTTAAAAAAATTTAACTCAGGATCATGCTTCTTCTCGCACAATTTAGCCCTACAAAACCAATCATCAGGAAACTCATTCTTGCAATCAGTCATGTATTTTCCACCAAAAATTCCCAAAGCCAACATCTCCTTAGGAGTTAACTCAGGCTTAAATCTAATATCAAAATTCTTACCCATCTCCTCCTGCAAGACATAACTATAATTCTTTTGCATTTTGTCATTTACATAAATTTTCACGCCTTTCATATTTACAAACTATTATATATTCTCGCCAATATAACAATATATAATTAACACAAATGACTTTACCCAACACAACCAAACTATATATTTTCTGTGGCATCCCATTCTCGGGCAAAACTACACTAGCCAAACGAATCACTCAAATCAAAGGCTACACAAGAATCAATTTGGATGAAATTAAATTTCAATTATTTGGTTCTAGTATAAAAGATGAACAACTAAATCAAGACAATTGGGATCAAATTTATCATGTTATGTATCAACAAATCCAAGACACACTCCAATCAAACTCAACCGTACTCCACGATACAGGCAACTTCACCCAACATGAACGTAACTTAGTCCGTCAAATTGCTCAAAAACTAAACATAGATGCTATTACTATTTTTGTTGATACACCTATTAACGTTGCCAAACAAAGATTACTCCAAAATAGACAAAATCCACAAAGATTTGATGTAAACGACGCGGACTTCATCTCAACTATTAAAGAAATGGAACCACCTAATCAAATTGAAAAACATTTAATATATCAACACACCCAAGACATGGATACTTGGATCACTAGAAACATTCACTAATCTATATCAAACTGACTATTATAAAGAGCCGTATAAAAACCATTTAAACCAAGCAATTCCTCATGCGTCCCTTTTTCTATCACATCACCATTATTCATCACCAAAATCAAATCAGCTCCTCGGATAGTACTTAATCGATGCGCAATCACAAAACTAGTTTTATTTTTCATCAATGTTTCCATTGCTTTTTGGATTAACACTTCAGTCCGAGTATCTACCGAACTTGTTGCTTCATCCAAAATTAACATTGGACTCCTCGCTAACATTGCCCGAGCTATCGTCAGTAATTGTTTTTCTCCTTGAGAAATATTACTGGTTTCTTCATTAATTTCCATATCATAACCATCAGGTAAAGATCTTATAAAATGATCTACATGAGCTTCTTTAGCTGCTTCGATTAACTCTTTTTCACTCGCTCTATCATTACCATACATAATATTGTCTCGAATTGTTCCCTTAAAAAGCCACGTATCTTGCAAAACCATCCCAAACATTCTACGCACATCCGATCTCAACATCCTTTTAATATCCACACCATCAATTTCAATTGAACCAGCATCTAACTCATAAAATCTCATCAAAAGATTCACCAATGTGGTTTTACCTGCGCCTGTTGGCCCAACAATCGCTACTTTTTGTCCAGGCTCAATTTTAACTGATAAATTTTTAATCACCATCTGATCTGCTTTATACCCAAAAATTACATTTTTAAATTCAACTTTACCTTTTATTTTCTCAAGTCTAATAGGTTCATCAATCTCCACGATTTCCTCATCCTCATCTAAAAATTCAAACACTCTCTCAGCCGCTGCTGCCATGGACTGCATTACATTTGCTACATTAGCAGTTTGCGTTATTGGCTGATTAAATTGTTGTACATACTGGACAAAAGCTTGAATATCACCAATCTGCAACCTGCCCCTAATTGCCAACCAACCTCCCATAGCTGCAACTCCTACATATCCCAAATTTCCCACAAAATTCATCAACGGAAACATCAATCCTGACAAAAACTGTGATTTCCAAGCACTATCATAAAGATCCCTATTTATTAAATCAAATTTATCTTCAGATGTTTTTTCACCATTAAATACTTTTACAACCAAATGCCCCGTATACATTTCTTCAATATGACCATTTAGTGCTCCTAAGCTGGATTGTTGCCTTACAAACTGAGTTTGAGACCTTTTCATCACCCAGCCTAATAATCCAAAACTCAACGGCAAAATCAAAATTGTTACCAGAGTCAAAACCCAACTAATCGTCAACATCATAATTAGTATTCCCACAATCATTACCACTGCAGTCACTAATTGAGACAAACTCTGATTCAATGTTTGACTTACTGTATCTACATCATTAATAACACGACTCAAAACTTCCCCATAATTATGTTTATCAAAATAGCGCAAAGGTAACTTATTAATTTTATCTGAAATATCTTTGCGAAACTGATAAGTTACTCGCTGACTAACTCCTGTCATCACCCATCCTTGCAAATATCCCAACAACGCGCTAATTACATATAATCCAAACAATATTAAGAAGATATCTCTTATCTTATCAACATGAAACACGGGACGTTCTCTCAAACTTAACGATTCTTTCTTCAATTGAATCAAAGATTCATCATAAGTTTTGATACTTACATAATCATTTACAATTTGATTAGTAGCCTGACCCAACAGCTTTGGTCCAAATATCGAAAACATCGTACTTACTATCGCAAATACAAACACAATTAATATCTTTAACCTGAAAACTTTAAGATAATTAACTAATTTCCTCACCGTCCCTCGGAAATTTTTTGGCTTCTCTGCAGGTCCTCTTGCCATCATGTGGCCATTTCTACCAAACGGCATACCTCCAATCTGAGCTTTTGTATGTTTATTTTCGCCTTTATTCATATTTATCTTAACTTCAACTCATCATCCGACAATTGGGAATCTGCAATTTCCTTATAAATCCGATTATTCTCAAGCAATTCTTGGTGTGTGCCTTGACCCACAATTTTGCCATTATCCAAAACAATAATCTTATCTGCATTCATAATCGTGCTGATTCTTTGCCCAACAATTAATACAGTTTTATCTTTGGTTTCATTGACCAAAGCCTTACGTAATAAAGCATCGGTTTTATAATCCAACGCCGAAAAAGAATCATCAAATATATATATCTTAGGATCAATCGCAATGGCTCGTGCAATCGACAATCTCTGTTTCTGGCCGCCCGAAACATTATCTCCTCCTTGAGCTATCTCGCTTTCATAATTTTTATCAAATTTATTTATAAACTCCTCAGCCTGTGCCACACGTGCAGCTTTAACAATTACATCTTCATTAGCATCTTGATTACCATAATTTATATTACTC
Source organism: uncultured Gammaproteobacteria bacterium (assembly GCA_964561945.1). GTDB lineage: Bacteria > Patescibacteriota > Microgenomatia > CAYXHB01 > CAYXHB01 > CAYXHB01. The sequence continues at coordinate 9,543 of CAZLQM010000027.1, forward strand.
TTTACCGTCCCCGAAAACAGAACTCCCTTTTGAGGCACATACCCAATCTGACTATACAAATCTCTAAGTCTTAAATCTCGCACATCAACTCCATCTAACAGAACTTGCCCTGCACTTACATCGTAAAATCTCATTATCAAATTCACTAGCGTTGTCTTCCCACTGCCTGTGCTACCAATAAATGCAGTTACTTCTCCAGGCACAGCACAAAAATTTATTCCTGTTAATACGGGCAAATCCGCATCAGGATAACTAAAAGTTACATCACAAAACTCAATTCGTCCTTTACCTTTTGGATTTGGATGAACAAATTTCTGCGTATCTTTAATTAATGGTTCAGTTTCAATAACTTCAACAACGCGCTTCCCCGATACTGAAGCCCTAGGAACCATAATAAACACAATCGAAATCATCAAAAATGACATAATCACCTGAATCGTATATTGCATAAATGCCAACATACTTCCCACCTGAATTGAGCCCACATCAATTAGCGGAATTGCAAACCACACTACAGCAATTACACTCAGATTAAGTATCAACGTCATTGCTGGTTGCATAATCAGCATTAACCTATTTACATACAAATTAGCTTCTGTTAAATCTCTATTAGTTTTTTGAAATATTTTTTGCCCTTTATCTTCATTATTAAAAGCTCTCACGACTCTTAAACCTGTCAGGTTTTCCCTAACAATTAAATTCAATTTATCAATCAATTCTTGAACTAATTTAAATTTAGGCATTCCAAACACAAACAATACCGTGATCATCACAAGCAACAATAGAGTAGCTAAACCAATAATCCAACTCATCGAAGGAGCTGTTATGTAAGCCTTTTGCAAAGCACCAATCGCCATAAATGGTGCCATCAATATCAATCTAAAAATCATAATCAAAACCATCTGTATTTGCTGAATATCATTCGTCGTTCGAGTGATCAACGAAGCTGTTGAAAACTTATTAAATTCCCAAATAGAAAACTGTTCCACTTTAACAAATACCTTTTTCCGAATATCTCTTGCAAATCCAGTCGCAATCCGCGAAGCCAAAAAACCTACAACCATAGCACACAAAGCGCCAATCAAAGTTACCAATAACATCAATCCTCCGTTACTATAAATTGCATTTGTATTCTTAACCAATATCCCTTCATTAACTATTTTTGCCATATAATCAGGTAACCGCAAATTTGCCATCACCTGCAGATAAGTAAACATTCCCAGAACAATAATTAATCCAATATAAGGTTTAAGATATTTAATTAGCTTTATCATTACGTGATCTACCTTTCTTCATACAATTTAATAGTAATACTATATTCTCCTCCAAAATCTGTTAATTTCAAATTACTCTATGAAATTGACCTTTTACGTTCTCATTTTATCCGCCGTCATTTTTGAAATAGTCGCGGATATATTATTTAAATACTGGTCAATTAACGCCAAAACATCATTTTACATACTAGGTTTCATACTATACTCAATCGGAACTTTAATCTGGGTATACTCGCTTAAGTTCGAGGATTTATCCAAAGCTATCATCATTTTTACAGTATTAAACCTAATTGTTGTATCGTTAACCGGCGTTTTAATTTTTAAAGAAGAAATATCTTTAATTAACAAAATCGGCATATTATTAGGAATTCTCAGTGTAATTTTATTAGAAAAATAATTTTAAAAAAATTCTCTAGCTTTTACTTCATTCTCACAAACATCACATTAATTTCTCACACCAATGTCCTAACTTCACTATTAATGTATAATAAACTTTAGATCTATGAGCACTCAACCCGACGACCACCAAACCAAACCTCTAAACCAACCGACAGATAACGACACCTTTACACAAGACATGGAGGAACTTCATCAAGAAGCCAACTCCTCGCTTGAATCTCCAGCCCAAAGAGGAAGTGATTCTATAAGCGGTTCAACCCCAGATCCCGAATCAGATGACGATGTCCTTCAAAACGCACACCGAGTTGGTATAGCTCCAAATGCCGATCTAGAAAATCCTCAAGAACTCAACTTAGCTCAAGATATCGACAATGCTGAAAAATTAAGACAAGACTCCTAATTAATAAAAGTGGACACTTCATCACCAACTTCTTATGATGAATTTAAAGTTCTGGGTATTTTTGGAAGGCTTGATCCTAATCAGGAAACATATTTTCAAAAACTTTCTTCTAAATATTCCCAGTATCCTCCAAACGATGATTCAATCGGTGTTTTCAATCACTTATCATTAATAATAAATACTGATTTACATTCAAATAATATCATTCCCTATAAGAAAATTCTTCAACAACTAAAAGTATTTCTTCCTTTCCAATTAGATATCTTGAAACCAATAATTATCGAAAATCAACATCTAGCGCTTTCATTCAATCTGTCCCAAACACAATCCATTCATCA
>CAZLQM010000028.1:0-10994 GCA_964561945.1 uncultured Gammaproteobacteria bacterium
AGACGAAGCCAAGCAAAAACTTGAAGCCGCCGGCGCAAAAGTAGAAGTCAAATAATCGACATTTGTTCATCTATATCAAAAAACCGTAGTTACTAAACTACGGTTTTTTATTATTTCAATCTACCAAAGTCCTACACTCTATTGACAAACTACATCAAAGGACATAAAGTAATGACATGTCACAAGAGCCATCAAACGTCGTTTCTTCTACACCCAAAGATAATTCTGAACTAAATGATGAAAATTCAAACGTCGAGACTCACACCTACTTATCACTAAATAATTTACCTCCTCTACTCACAATAAAAGAAGCTGCTCAAATACTAAGAGTTTCCCCACTTACTCTTAAACGCTGGGGCAAAAGAGGCAAACTAATTCCCATCCGAATTAATTCTCGCGGAGATAGACGGTACAAAAGAGAAGCCATTCTCTGGATGCTTGGAATAAACTCTCCTCAATAGGATTATCACTTCGTATAGTTAATTGATAATAATTATTATATTATATATTGCCTATCCATCGGCATTTTACGATTTAACCTCTAATTATTGCTCTCTTATACAAATCCAAATTTTCTAGTGCCACACCAGTCCCTCTAACTACACATTTTAAGGCGTCTTCAGCAACATGAAACGGAACCCCAATCTCATTTGTCAACAGATTATCAAAATTTCGCAAATTAGCTGTTCCTCCCGTCATCACAACACCTTTATCTATTATATCAGATGACAACTCAGGCGGAGTTTCTTCTAATACCGCCTTCACTGTCATAACAATTCGCATAAGTTCCGGAACCAACGCTTGAGAAATTTGTGTTGAAGTAACTCTCACCGTTTTGGGGAGCCCCGTCAACACATCTCGTCCTTTAACCTCTTTGACAAGCTCAGGATCAAGTGGCAAAGCACTACCTATATCTAGCTTTACATCCTCCGCCGTTTGATCGCCCACTAGCAAATTATGATTTCGCCTCAAATAGTTAGCAATAGCTTCATCCAATTTATTGCCCGCTACTCTTACACTCTTGTGCGCCACCACTCCACCCAAAGAAATTACAGCCGCTTCAGCTGCTCCGCCACCCATATCTAACACCATATTGCCCCTAGGTTCAGCAATTGGCAATCTTGCGCCAATCGCAGCAGCTAATGGTTCATCAATCAAATAAGCTGCTTTAGCTCCTGCAGACATAGTTGCATCCAATACCGCTCTTCTTTCAACTTGAGTTACCCCAGCAGGTACACAAATCATAACCTCGGGCCTAAAAAAAGTTGCCTTCCCCACAACTTTCTGTATGAAATACCTTAACATCGCTTCAGTAACCACATAATCTGCAATCACACCATCTCTCATTGGTCGGCTTGCCACAATAGTTCCAGGAGTCCGCCCAAGCATCTCTTTGGCTTCATTTCCTACTGCCAACACCCTATTATCATCTACTGAAATTGCCACTACGGTAGGTTCATTAATCACAATTCCCTTTCCTACAACCCAAACCAAGCAATTTGCAGTCCCTAAATCAATTCCAATTCTTTTTGCTAACATACGTTCAAAGATTATCCCATATTACACACCTAACGCAAACTTTATTCTGTTTTTATCATAAAACAAGTTATAATTAACTCTATGGCAAAATATCGAGTTCCAGTCTTCATAATTATTGTCATTTCCATACTAAGCGCCACTTGGATACTTATCCAAATCGGCAACGGCTATCGCCCAAATATCAAAAACGGCTCAATTCAAGTTACCAACACTGGACTTCTGGTTGCCAATTCTCAGCCGGAAGGGGCTCAAGTCTTAATCAACCAAGAACTCAATACCGCTACAAATGATACGATCAGTCTATCCCCAGGTGAATACGATGTAGAAATCAAAAAAGATGGATTCATACCATGGAAGAAAAAAATTTCAATTGAATCTAGTATCGTAATTCAAACCAATGCCTTTCTCTTTCCAATAGTGCCCGACCTCAAAGCTATCACCTACACCGGAGCCATCAACCCCGAACTCGCACCTAATGGTACTCGAATTGTATACGCTGTCAACGAAGAAAACCCCAGCACCTCATCATCCAAGCTCACCGACACCAAAACGGGCATCTGGTTACTCGAGCTTACTGACCTACCTCTTGGGTTCAGCCGTGATCCCAAACAAATCGTTTCCGGTCCAATCCAGGATGACTGGCAAAATTGCAAATTTATTTGGAGCTACGATTCTCGCCAAATAATAACTTTATGTCAATCTTCAATTGCCAAAGTCAACACCCTCTCCCAAAAAACACCTTCACCTTCAGCAAAAATAAACACTATTGCATATCTAATTGATATAAACCAACAACAAAAATCTAGCAATTTAACCAATATTACTAATAGCTATTCAGCTATTCTAGACGAATGGCAAATAGAACAAACTCTCAAAACCAAACAACAACTTATAAATCTAAAATCCGACCTCAATTCATTAATTTCTACTGTCGCATCAGAAATAAACTTCTCACCCGACGAAACCAAAATTCTATATATTGCGACCGCAAGCGCTACACTTAAAGATAATTACATCGACCCCATTCTGGCCGCCTCAAGCCAATCACAAACCAGAATTCTACAACCAAATAAGTTATATCTTTATGACACCAAAGAAGATCGTAATTTTCTAATTGATGCAACGCCTGCTACTACATCTGCACAGAGAAACACCAAATATCAATGGTTTCCAACTTCAAGGCATTTAATAAAATCCACACCAAACCAAATAAGTATCATAGAATATGACAACACAAATGAAGCTGTTATCTACTCCGGAAATATTACCTCACTTGACGTATTTCCTCATCCTTCAGATAACAAACTCATAATTGCGACCACACTAAATCCCGTACAAGCTCCAATCCCCAATCTATATACACTAATATTTAGATAATCAATATTATATAATTGCCTCCATCACGCCGGTATAGTTCAACGGATAGAACAGCTGCCTCCTAAGCGGCAAATCCAGGTTCGATTCCCGGTACTGGCACCAAATACGGAGAGTAGCGCAGATGGTAGCGCGCCACGTTCGGGACGTGGAGGTCGCGGGTTCAACTCCCGCCTCTCCGACAAAATGGCTATATATAAACTAATTCATAACACAATATCAATTACATACTTTGTCTGCTAAGAGAATTGCTAATTATTACCTAACTTTATATTTTCTCCACAGCTCCACAGCCTCACTTAAATTACGATGTTCCATAAGACTATGCAAATCACCCTGCAAATCCTCCAACTCGATATATGGATTATCCAAAATTTCCAACACGTCGCTTAATGGCATTCCCTCATTGGTTAACATGTTAACCAATTTCGGCTGATTTATTTGAATATCTAACCCAATAAGTGGCTTAAAAAAATTGTTAATTTCAAACAAAGCCTCGGTTGGCCCTGCAGACAAATGTACTACATTATTAGAAATTGAAACATTATCAAATCCATAATCATGAGCATTTTCGTACACAGTTCTTCGTATTGAACCCAAAATCGCTTGCTCAGGGAAGGTATTCCCAATCATATCATTTCGCAATACAGCCCAATCAACATTTGATTTGACTAACATAACCAACATTTTTCGATCACTGCTAGTAAAATGCGCCAATTGTTGCGGATGAAAACCATTAACTAAAATATAATTCTTCCTTTCAATTTCGAATGGCCTCACATAAAAACCACTTTTAACTTTAGTTGAAGGACTACTACTCCAAAGTTCATCTAGTTCACTAGGGGCCAAATTATACATACCTAACAACTCATGACCACCTAAAATTGGATAATCAGTTTCTGTATCCAATTTTAGTTTTGTCAACACATCTTTACGGATTTCTGGATCCACTTCAGTAGAAGCTCGTCGAGACATAACATTAATAAAACCATAATGTCGATCCATAATTCCATGATTAGCCAAAGTATTACCTGAAATTAAACTAGCTCCATCAATCACAACCTCAAATTTATCTAACTTGTCAAACACCATATCTAAAATCTTCTTGACATCATCATCAGATTTATTCAAAAAAACCTCAGGTTTTAAAAACATAACCATTTCATTCATCAAGTCACCGCCTACTACAACCTCTTTTAAGTTTTCAACATCACTCGTTTCATGATATTTAGATACAACCTTACTCACTAATGGATTTTTCATACACACTATTATACCTAGAATTCATGATTAATAAATATTCCATTACTATCTCTACTAATAAATAACCTCTTTATCACATAAATAACAAAAACCAATATCAATATAAGAAAGGCAGAAAAAACATTCAGCACACCATAACCTAAATACTTAAAAAATATTAACCAAAAGACACTAAAATAAATTACTCTTAAAGCTATAAAATTAAATCTGGTTTTTAATAACACATCAATTAATATCGCACTTATTAAAATTAACCCAACAACTGCGAAATTAATATTAGAAACAATCCAAATAGACAATGATAATATAACCACCATAACTAATGTGTTCGAAAAAAAACCTGAAAAATACATAACAATGAACAATCCAATAAAAACCCGCGGGTCAATTATTAAACTCAATGTCACTAACAACAAACAAATAATAGACTTTAACCAAGACATATACTTATTTTAGCAAACTTCATACATAAATATAACTCATATTATTTGCAATTTTATTCCTTATTAAAGGGATAAATAAATATTTATCAATAAATAATACCAAGTGACAAAATTAATGTCTAAAAAGATTATAAAACACATTTTAATCGACAAAACAATTGCAAATATTATCAATCACATTAATTCCCTAACAATATATATTTAAATTATCAGTAACTGCGCTTGATTAATAATTACATCAATATATTAAAAAACTAAATCACATTTAGCCTAGACATAATTGCAATTATACTTAAAAATCTATATTTAACTATAATGCAACTTTAATATACTTATTACCATGTGTGCTTAATAATTTGCAATTTATTGACGATACTAATTTAATCACTTCTTGACTAGGATGACCATAGCTATTTTTGCCTACAGATAATATACAAAAGCTAGGTTTAACAATATTTAACAATTTATGATCTAAACCACTTTTACTTCCATGATGAGGAATAATCATAATTCTATTTTGATTCAATTTATCAAATAAATAATTTTGAACTATTATATCATTCAGCATCATAGCATCACTATCTGCAGTAAAAATAATAGACGTTAAATTAGTATTAAAGATACTTACGATACTTTGTAAATTACTGCTGGTATTAGTACTATTTTGTAAATTAGTAATATTATTTAAGTACATTTCAAACTCACCATCCTTATAAACAATTTTTTGCCTATTGCGAACTTTACTATATTTTGTATATTTATTTGCAATGTCATTTATATAATTAACAAAATAGTTATATTTATCATCTTCTTTATCACCATAAACATTGTGATATATAATTCCCACTGAATAATAATCAATCAATCCAACTAATCCACCATAATGGTCATGATCAGCATGTGTAACCAAAACTACTTCAATATGCTTATCAAACATCGGCAAGTTTCTTTCTAAACACACAACTAGTCTCTCCAAAGAAGGACCGCCATCTATCAAAATTTGAAACCTCCCTTTTTGCAACACAAACGCGTCTCCTTGCCCCACATTACATGCGATCATCTGCCACGATCCATCATTTAAACTCAGTAAGAACAAAATAAAAACAATAACAAATGCACCACCTGTAATTACAATCCATTTCATCTTTTATTTTTTACAATTTTTTAAATTTAAAATTTGTAACTAAAAATAATATTATCCAAATAATTAATATTCCAAATCGACCACCCAAACTTATATCAGGTGCAAACGCTTCTTGTCCCAAAATATCTACAGTTATTTTAAAAAAGAGCAACGGCGCTTGGAGAATATGAATTAATATAAAAGCAATAGAATTTGAAATTAATCCCAGTAATCCAAATATCAATCCTGTTGTAGTAATAAATGGTATTAACCAAAGAACCAAAATATTACTAAACAAAGTTACAAATGATAATGTCCCAAAATGCCAAATTAATACTGGTAATACTACAAACATCGCAGCAATGCTTGTAGATAGTGCCTCATTTATCAAAGACAAGCCAAAAACATACTTTAAAATACCTTTTTGTTTAGTTTCAATATTTACTAACCAATCATATATTTTTCTAGCAAATAATATAAGTCCCGCCGTTGCAGCCACACTCAATTGCCAACTAACATCAACAATCAGGATCGGGCTAATTAACAACATTATTATCACCGTAATAAATAAAACTCTACCCATATCTACAACTCTCCCATACAAATACCCAACTGAAATTATTGTTAAAAATATTGCAGCACGTAATACAGGGGCTTCTATACCTACCAAAAATACAAACAACCAAATAAAAACCATTCCGACAACTAAAGATTTTGGCCGACTTGCAACACACATCAATAATCCACTAACATATGTAAAGATTAACATAATATTAAATCCACTTACCACAACAACGTGTGACAATCCAGCCCACCGCAATTTATCTTCAAACTCCTTTGACAGCCCTCGTTTATCGCCTATTACCATCGCCGATAATACCCCTGCATTTGTATATGTAAATGATTTTCTATACAAACTTAATAAATGCTGTCTAACATAATTCAATATCCTCCAAATACCCTGGCCATTATTAATGTCAACAATTGAATTATCAATCATCCATACCCTTCGATCGAAACTCAACCGTTCCCCTTCATTCAATAATTTCATCTGCCCCAAATTAAGGATTCTAACCCTATCACCAAGATTAACCTCAGGCCAGCGTTCAAGTTTAACTCCTATCTTATCTGTATTATACTCAAACCATATAAGTTGATATTCTGTATTTCTATAATCATCGAACTTAATCTGCGGACTGGTTCGTATCATAAAATCATAATCTATTAAATTTTTCTCATCTACAGGTACAGAAAAGACATACATATACCAAATTCGTAAAACACAAATACCAATTAAAATTAAATTAAACCACCTCATACTACTTATTTAATATTAGCTTTCAATGGAAAAAACTGAAACACTAAATACAATTTTCTTCTATTTATTTTTACCCATTGTTATTGCTCTGTCCTTAATTTTCGGTCGTTTATACAATACAAGAAAAGAATCCAATGTAAAAAAATACCAAATTACCCAAGGGTTAATTATTGGAAATATCATCACTTCTATATTTGGAGTCCTAACTACCCTATTCCTATACGCATATACCCTTAATCTTTACCCCCTTAACATAATTAGATGGGAATTTCTTGCCCACTCAATCATAACTATCCTTTTCCTAATTGCTGGCATTGGAATCGGTACCCATATTGCAGGTGTCAGCATAGAACAAAGTATAAGAGGCAAACTATCTCTACCTGAATTCCAAGGTTTAAGCAAAATTCTGCATTACTTCCATGCAAATCTCGGTCACAAACTGCCTTTTACCTCATTTATGTTAATAACTTATACTCTTACTCTTCTAGACTTATTCAAGGGTAGTATAACCACACTTACACACATCCAAACAATTTTTAGCATCATAAGTGGCATATTTTTTGGAAGCCTATTAACATTTATATTTATAATTACATACACAAGCGCCTTAATGATGAAAATAAGCATTATAACTTTAATATCAATCGCCTTAGCCTCAACTACCGAAGCACGATATCTACTAGATCATCCAGTAGCACTAATCTTTACCTCAATGTACATCACAATTATTATTTGGGTTGAATCAAAAAAATATCTACCAAAAAAAATCCTCAAAAAATTTATCAAACTTACTCAATCATGGCTCAAATGGGATGGGATTTTACTCCACCCAGACCATACAGTTTTTAGAAAAATCAAAGAAAAATACTACAATGATAATAAATCAACTAAATCTAAATAAAGCTTAGAACCAACAATTTTTTTATTCTTTAAATCCTCAATTGAAGAATATGGTCTTCCCTTAATAATCTTATCTGCAGTTACTTGCCCAACTCCGGGCAGAGTTTCAAGTTCTTGTGCCGTAGCATAATTAATACTTATTAAGTTGTTTTGCATTCCCGATTCAAGAACTAAAGAATCATTTTCAAATGGAACATAAAGCTTCATACCATCTCTCAATAGCTCAGCTTTATTCAACGACTTCTCAACCCATCCATAATTAGCATTATCTTTGATTCCACCAGCTTTATTCAAAGCCTCAATTATCCGATCTCCAGAGTTAAACTCATATACTCCAGGACGCTCCACAGCTCCTCCTATATCAACAATTAACATACTTACTACTGATTCACGACTCTCACCCAACACACTATTACTACCGATTTCATGATTCAAGGAAATATAATCTTTTTCTCTATTCAAAAACACACCGCTAATTCCAATTAAAAACAATGTTAAACCTAAAATAGTCAAAATTAATATTCTAAAATCTGATCTCAAAACAGATAATACAATCGTATAAATTGACACACTTTAAATATAAAATTTTACTTTACTCCAAGTCAAACAATACCCTTAATTTGCAACAACATTTACTAACTTATCTCCCACAACAATAATTCTTGCAATTGATAAATTATTAACCCAAGTAGACAACCTCGTATCATTTCTAACTATTTCTTCTATCCTCACCAAATCATCTTCACTTACATCAATAACAAATTTAACTTTGCCATTAATCTGTACTGGAATTCCCCTTGATTTATTCCGTACTTGATTATCCTGAATCTTATGTGGCCAGTTAGATAAATGTATTGACGTGCTATTCCCCAATTTAAACCATAGCTCTTCCACGATATGTGGCGCAAAAGGTGCCAAAAGTCTCAAGAATACACTCCAGTTTTCTTTTGAAATATAATTGCTACGATTCAAATTAGTCCACTTCATCATTGAAGCAATTGCCGTATTAAACTTGTAATTAGCAATATCATCACCAACTTTTTCAATTAAACTATTTATTTCTACATTTGACCCCTCATTCTTAATTTTATTTGACATTAGCCACACCTTGTCCAAAAATCTTCGACAGCCAACTAATCCCTGATCAGACCATGGAATCGTATCAGCAAATGGACCCATAAAGACCTCATACAATCTCAATGTATCCGCTCCATACTTTTCTATCACATCATCAGGATTAATAACATTCCCCCATCTCTTACTCATTTTTCTTCGATCACTTGCCAACACCAGTCCTTGATGTTTTAACTTCAAAAATGGCTCATCGAATGTTAAATAACCCAAATCCCGCAAAACTTTAGTAACAAACCTCGCATACAACAAATGCAAAACAGTATGCTCTGCTCCCCCAATATATGCATCTACCGGCAGCCACTTCTTGATGGAGCTCTCCGAAGCAAACAGCGTATCATTGGAAGGGTCGGCAAATCTTAAATAATACCAACTAGAACAAACAAATGTATCCATTGTATCAACTTCTGGATACCAACCTTTACCAAAAATCCTTTCAGTTCTCTCCTTCAATTCTTTAGAAAGTTGTAAAGGTGAACTACCTGTTGGCCGAAACTCCACATCAGTAGGCAATAACCATGGCAAATGCTCATCTGGAACAGGATGTGCATTCCCCTCGGGGTCATAAACAATTGGTATTGGCGCACCCCAATAACGCTGCCTACTTATCAACCAATCACGGAGTCTATACTTAACTTCCAATCTCCCTTTTACATACTTTTGCAACTCAATCTTTGCCGTTTTTAAATCCAAACCACTAAACTTACCGGAATTAACTAATACCTCAACTCTTTCCTCGTCGTTTAATTCAATCACACTCACTGAGTCTATTCCAAACTTCTGCGCAAATCGCCAATCTCTATTATCATGTCCAGGAACTCCCATTACTACACCAGTCCCATAGTTTGCTAATACATAGTCAGCTACATAAATAGGAATTTTTTCTCCTGTTAATGGATGCGTATAATATATTCCCTCTGCTTTAACACCAGTAACAATCTTCTCCGTCGATGACCTTTCTATATCAGAGTATTTATTAGTATTGCTAATATAGTCAGAGGTCTTAGCCCAATTAATAATTTTATCTTGATTCTTCCGCCAAAACCCATGTTCAGGCGCTATCACAATAAACTTTACTCCCGCAAAAGTATCAATCCTAGTCGTAAAGATACTTAAAGTATCAATAACTTTGCCACTAGCGGAGATTTTTACCTCAAAAGTCACACCTTCTGATTTACCAATCCAGTTACGCTGACCTTGCTGGGTGGACTCTGGCCAATCCAAATTATCCAAGCCCTGTAATAATTCTTCAGCATAGTTTGTTATTCCAAAAAACCATTGATTCAAATCTTTTTTAATTACTATATTTTCACACCTTTCACACTTACCATCCGTAACCTGTTCATTTGCCAGCACTGTTTGACAACTCTCACACCAGTTCACTTTACCATATCTCTTATACGCTAACTTATGCTCATATAGCTTCAAAAACAACCATTGTGTCCATCTATAAAACTCGGGTGTATGAGCGGCAACCTCTCGACTCCAATCATACGACATACCCAAATTATTTAATTGACTTTTAAACATCTTGATTGCATTTTCTGTTGTAACTAATGGGTGAATACCAGTTTTAATTGCATAATTCTCTGCTGGCAATCCAAAAGAATCCCAACCCATCGGATGTAAAACTTCATATCCTTTCATCCTCATATATCGACTTACCACGTCAGTCCCTACATAAGGTTTTACATGACCAACATGTAACCCTGAACCAGATGGGTACGGAAACATATCTAGGCAATAATACTTATTGGCTTTACTATGAGAATTATCAACAGCGAAAAGACTATCAGCTTCCCATTTATTCTGCCATTTTTTTTCAATATTATGATGATTGTATATATTTGTAGACATATGTGGACCTGAGGGGATTCGAACCCCTTGCCTCTGCAATGCGAAT
>CAZLQM010000029.1:0-10253 GCA_964561945.1 uncultured Gammaproteobacteria bacterium
TCAAGTTCATACTAGGTAAGTCCAAAGATTTTGTCAAGTTCAAATAGCCTAAGATGCTGGACTAAAATTGTTTTTGATATAATGGCAAGATTGTGAATAGTAAAAGAAAAAACCCTCAGATAGTCACAATTGGTGGCGGAACCGGGGCTCCAACAATAATTAGGTCGCTAGTTTCAGCTGGATATAGCAATATTGTGGCAGTGACAACAGCCACAGATTCTGGGGGAAGATCAGGGATGGTCAGAACTGATGAACGAGATCGCGTTATCTCAATTGGAGACTGGGCAAATTGTTTATTTGCTTTAATCGATAGCTCAACTAGCAAGAAAGATAATTTGCAAGCATTCTTGGAGCTAGCCACCTTTACTGATGGTCGCAAACGAAATTTAGGATATTCAATTTTTTATGGTTTGTTGGAAATGTATCAAAATGACTTTATCAAAGCTCAAAAGCATCTGGCCAAAATGTTAAATATCGATTTTCGCGGGATATCGTTGCCCGTATCGACCCAACCTACGAATTTATTTTTTAAGACTAAAAATGGAAATGTATACAAAGGCGAACACGAATTGGATATTTATCAAATGTCTAAAGATACCGTGATTGAGGAATGGTTTGATCCAGAAATTGATGTTCTTGAGAATGTAGGCAATTCGATTATTGATGCAGATTACATAATCTATTGTCCAGGAAGTTTATATGGTTCATTATTGGCAAATTTTTTGCCCAGGGGGATGAACGCGGCTTTGGGTAAATCAAAAGCGATTAAAATTTTTATTCCTAATTTGGTTTCTGATCGAAATCAAACTCATAATTATAATTTAGGAAAGTACTTTGAGATTTTAGGTAAATATACGTTGCTAGAGAATCCGTTTGACATTGCAATTTTGCCTGATATCTCAAGGAAAATGTTTGAAAAAAATTATTCTGAAATTAGCAAACGATACGCTGATGAAAGTTCTCATGTTCTAGATCTCAAACCGGATGCAGAATGGATGAATGGGCATCAAAATTTGGAAATCATTGAAAAAGACATCATGATTATTACACCACATTTGAGGTTGCGTCATGATCCTGTGAAATTGAGTAATTTGTGGAAAAATATATTAAAGTAAATTATGGACCATGTGGACATACTTGGAGTAAAGATTGATAAGAGTAGCTATCGTGAGGTACTCGACCGGATTGAAAAGCAGATTAAAAGTAAAAAACAGGCTTGGATTGCTACTCCCAATCCTGAGATTGTCTTGAAAGCTGGGGAGAGTGAAAAATATAGGCAGGTCCTCAATAGTGCTAATTTACGAATTAGCGATGGAATTGGGTTATCTGTTGCTACTAAATATTTGGATAAGATTAAAGATCGAAACTATAAGTTAGAAACACTAGGAAAATTATGGTTATGGAAAATTACGGTATTGGAAATGCTATGGGACAAAAAGTTAGTTGAAAAGATTTTGCCACAAATAAGTGGTGATGAATTAATATTTAAATTATTACCATTGGCAAGGAAAAATAATTGGAAAATTTTCCTGTTGGGGGGAAAACAGGGTAATGCAAAACTAGCTAGCGAGAAAATAAATAATAAATATGGGGTTGAAGTAAAATCACATCCTGGGGCTGTATGTATTGAAAAAGAGTTAGAAAATGAAAATAAAGAAATAATTAATGCAATAAATAAATTCAAACCTGATATTTTATTAGTGGCGTATGGAGCTCCGTATCAAGAGATATGGATAAGTAAAAATTTTAAAAAACTCAAAACTTATATTGCAATAGGTATTGGTGGAACGATTGATGATATTGCAAATGATTCTCAAACTCCTCTTTGGTTAAGAAAACGAGGTTTAAGATGGTTATGGAGACTAGTGAAAGAGCCAAGAAGAATGGGTAGGATCTGGAATGCGGTGGTGATATTTGGATGGAAAATGATCAGAAGCTAATCTAGTCTTCGATAGAAGAGAGTGGGAAGACATGAAATCCGCGTTCTGTGGGAACTAATTCGAATCTACCTGTCCCAAGCAATGCCAACAAATCTTCCTGATCTACAGAACGACGTGTCGCGATGTTGCTAGGTTCAAATCGCTTACCTTCCGGAGTATAAAGAGTCGAACGTGGATCTGAATTAACCGCATAGCCTGAGAAAACTCCCCCATCTTTGAAAGAAATTCTAGCGATTTCAACACTAACCAAGTTATCAGGATTGCGTGTAAGAGCTTCAAGTGATCTTACAATGGGTGGTTTGGGAACCTGTTGTTCTTTCATGCGAGGTATTATACCAAAAAAGTTTTCAGATAATAAACTTGCCATCTACATAAATGACTCTCTCTTGCTTATCTGCCAATGTTGCGGTGATGGTGCGCTGATTAGTGGAAATGATATCCGTATGGACGGCTGAGTCATTGAAACCCATTTCATCCCAGCCGTTTGAGGGAACTTGGTCATATGGCAAGCTACAAGTGTCCTTGTAGGCTTGCCCCAAAGCAATATGAGTATTGCCTTGTTCTCCGCCAATGTTCTCATCAAATAAGGTATGAGCCATAAATTTGGTAATACGAGAAAACCGTGAATCCGTTAGAGAGAACTCGCCAATTTTGTCAGCGTTGGGGGTTTTGATCATTTGCTCTAAGAGATCTTTACCTTGATCTGCGTCAAATTGGACGACTCTTCCCTGTTCGAATTTGAGTTTAATATTAGTAATTTTTTGGCCATGCATATACAAAGGCTGGTTGAAAGAAATATGACCTTGAGTCCCACGCCAATCAGGCGAGGTAAAAATTTCAAAACTGGGAATATTGCGGCCACCTCCCCCAAGCCATTGGCGATTTGAACCGAGTGAAATGTTCAAATCAGTATCAAGTGATTTGACGTGAAGACTGGCGATTTTCATTGAGTCAAGGTTAGATCGGATTGAATCAATTTGGTTTTGGGTATTTTTCCATGACTGAATTGGGTTTTCTTGATCAAGTAGGCAACCAAGGATTATTTGTTGCCAGTAATCTGCAAGTGACAAGTTAGCTTCTTGAGCCATGGCAGGAGTTCCAAATAGAGCTAGAGTCCAAGTAAATTTACCTTGATATTCTTTAGCTTGGCGCCATTCCATATATGGCTTGAACGCTTGCTGACGAGCCATGATTTTGGCGGGGTCAATTTGTTCAAGTCGATGAGGTGCTGCATCAGCTAAAATGCTAAGTATGTGATCAACTTGATCTAACAATCCACGATAGTATTTATCAGGGAAAAAATTGATTTGCTGATCGTTGGCAAGCTGAAAGAAATTTAGATCGGTTTGGTACTGAGGTTGAGTGAAATCAGGGGTGAAATTGATTAGATAATTAGCATTAGCTTGAAGGACGGTTTTTTGGAGATGCGGCAGGATGAGATACGCGCTTGATGGAACATTAAGGAGAACCACTTCATGAGGTCTTATTCCTTGTCCGCTATTGAGAGCAAAGTTGACTAAAATATTTGCATATTTTGATAGAATTTCGTCTGAAATGAAGTCCATATCGGCAGTCTAACATAAAATTTTAGTTAATTTCTGATATTCTCATAGAGAGATGAAAAAAATACTAATTGGGTTGTTGTTAATAGGATTTTTGAAAGGAATTTTGCTGATTTTTTTGATTCCACCGTGGAACGCGGAAGATGAATTGCATCATTGGGGTTATGCTGATGCCTTGTGGAGAAATAAAACATTATTGTTACAAGAAGAACAAGAATACATATCCCAAGGAAGTTTGGATTTTTATGCAGAAACTAATACAAAAGTTGTAAGTAAAAATGAATTAAGACGAGTAGATGCGGAAACGAGTATGAAAAGATTGGAAGTATCAACAACTCATCATTTAACTACTACTTATCAACCACCATTATATTATTTGCCCATTGCTTGGTTATGGAGGGTCATGGGAAGTAGAAGTATCCTTGATAGCTTGTATTGGGCAAGAGCAACGAGTGTTGTTTGGTACACATTTACCCTTTGGGGGTTATGGAAATTGTCAGGGTTACTAAAAGTTGATCGGAAGTATCAGTTCCTAACTTTGATTGTAGCACTGGGATGGCCTCAGTTTTCGTTCTTAGGTTCAGTGGTTAATCCGCATATTGCAGAAATCTGTTTGTTTACTTGGGGAACCGTCCTCTTAATTCATGCAATTAAATTAAAGTTTAGGTGGAAAATTACATTGGCGATAAGCTTGAATCTGATAGGGCTAATGTTAGTGAAACATACTTCAATCATTTATGCAGTCATGATTGGGGGAGCAATTATCTGGGCGTGGAAAAGATCATTATTGAAGCTTAGAGGTGTAATACTAAGACTAGGGTTTTTGGTAACAATGGGACTGATTGGTTTGTATCCTTACAAATTAATAAATGAAAACAACATCTATTTGGGACATCGAGATGATCTTCTGCCATTGTCATTAGGTAATTACTTGTTAAATACATGGGACACCCAGAAGCAATGGTTACTGGAAGGATTTTGGGAAGTTCGAGTATCTTCTGTTTTTGGCGCTGGATCGACTTGGATAACTATTGGCGTATTTCTTATGATACTTGCCTTAGTTGGAGTAATGATAAGAATATTTAAAAAGAATTTGAATAAGGATGATTTATTTATTCTAGTAATTGGATTAGTTGGAGCAGGATTATTAAATATGATGCTATTATATTGGGGATATTTAAATACAACCTCTCAAGGAGTAACTTGGCTTAAGGGGCGATATTGGCTCTCTGCTATTCCAATGTATTTAATAATAGCGCGATACGGTCTGGCTACGATAATACAAGGCGAAATGATTCGAAAATTGTTTAGATTATTTGTTTTTGTTTGGATAACAAGCTATCAAGTTGTATCTTGGATTATTCTATTAACGTCATTTTACCTTATAAGATCATTATGAAAATCTGGAAATTTTTGATCAGACTTAGTTTAATTTCTGGGTTTTTGGTCGTAGTTATATTTGTATCGGTTTGGAGACTAATATGGAACGATCTACCTCAAGTTTATCCAATTAGTTATCCATTAGTTAGCAATACCGAACTAATGCCCGGAGAAACTTTGGTTCAAGAATTTAAAATTTTGAGCCAAGATCTTGCCAAGATTTCAATACCTTTGGCAATGGGATTGAATTCAAATTTATTAATTTCAATTAATCAAATCGATGGCCCAACATATAGTGCAGAAATCAAACCCGTAACTGTCGATGAATCTGTTATGTATACAATTGAGTGGCCACACACTAATTGGAAGAAAGGTAGAAGTGTTTATATTACGTTGTTTGTCCCAGCTTCTTCTGAAAAGGTTGGAATAGGATTGAGAAAAAATTTTGTGTTTAGTCTAAGTAAATTTTATGGTAA
The DNA here is from genome assembly GCA_964561945.1 of uncultured Gammaproteobacteria bacterium. Classification (GTDB taxonomy): domain Bacteria; phylum Patescibacteriota; class Microgenomatia; order CAYXHB01; family CAYXHB01; genus CAYXHB01. The sequence goes on from CAZLQM010000029.1 coordinate 5,359, forward strand.
AGCACAAATGAATGGCGAGGAGATTATAAACGATTTGGAGTTTTTGCCACATTATAGCAATATCAATGAACCCATTCTTGCAGGTCGATATATTAATCCATTAGAAATAACTTACTTATTGATTTATAGAAATATATTGCAAAATAAATATCTTTTGTTATTAAGTGTTGGAATTATTGGAATTTCCTTAGTAATACTTTATCGAATTGAAGTTAATAATAAGTATTTGTTAATTGCAATAAGTTTGATGATTTTATTAGGAATATTTTTTTAATCTCTTGTGACCATATTCCATATAAATGGATTTTTGTGGAGTACTGTGTAATCAAACCATCCTAAGAATCGACTGATTGTTTCTAACACAACTAATTTGATGGCAGGAAAAATGTCTTGAGGATGTGTCATCAGATATGATCTGATTATATTTACGGTAGAGGCTGTCTTCAGGGTTGATACTTGATAATGGTAGCGCTCTTGCACCCAAAGGTGCCCAGCATAAACACGGCGTCGTTGTTTGATAAAGTCAGAAATGTTCTTAGGTCCACGATTATAGACAATTGAACGAGGAGCATACACAACCTTATAGCCGATGAGGTGAAGCATCACTTCAATCGTAGCCTCATCAACTGCAGATTCACGGGGGATTGATTTGAGAACCTTACGGAAGGCAATCATCTCGCCACACTTAGGATTATGTAAAGAGACTAGATGATGGAAATGCCAGAGGAGTTTGATTTCTTTGCCCAGAGGATTATTCTGTGTATTTACAGGGAGTGGTCTACATCCTGTCATACCAACGTCATTAGAAAGAAAAGGTAGTCCCAATTCTTCTATCGCCCTTGTATGGAGGCGTAAATCCCCGCTGATAATGGCCAACACGTTAGATTTGGATCGATCCATGAATTCATTGATAGCAGCTGATTTCCCTTCTCGCTTGAGCTGAGCCACCAATTGAATGTGTTTGTGTTTTCGTACGTATTGACGCACGATCTCATTGGTCCGATCGAAACTTCCAGATGATATGACAATGATTTCTTTAATCTGAACGTAATCAAGCTTTTGCTTAAGTAAAGAATCTAGTACTTTTCCAATATTGCGAGCTTCATTGTAAGCAAAGACCCCAATTGATATTGAGATATTTTTGGGGGACATATATTCTTCAGGTTGTAACACAAAAAATGTTAGTAGTCGAGGAAAAGATAATATATATAATTTCTATAGTTATATTTGTGAATCAGATTGAAAAATAAAAATTTGTATAGATGAACTAATTAAAGACTGATATATTCGTTCGGAATAGATAGTTTGTTACCAATTTGGTAAATTGCTACCCATTTGCCATTTTTTACAAATTTATTAATTAGTTTGTGTTCGTGCCACAATAATGAGTTAGCACAGTATTGTTGAACTGGAGAATATAAATGGAAATATACTAATTGCTCTGGTGTTTGGTTTGAAAAGTCATCATCTAACTTGCATTCACTAAATTGAAGTGGAACATTTACATATCCCTGATATATTTGTGTTAGTTGTTGGTTTTCGGGAAAACCTCCATGAATATTGGCACTGGGATATTCTTGAGATAGGAAAAAGGCGGCCTGTTGGCCGATGCTGATCATGTCAATAATCCCAAGATCATCTGGTGGACTATAAATAAATGATTGATCTAAATCTTGAACCTTAGGATGGATTGTTGGGTATGAAATGAAAATATAAATTCCGCTAAAGACAATTATGGAAACAGTCTGCCAAGAAGGCATGAACCGTTTGAAAATTAAACTTACTATATAAAAAATTGAAAGAACATAGAAAGGACTAGCTATAATCCCATAGCGGAGAGCAAACTCACCAATGTATGAAAAGAATAAAATTGAAGTTAACAAAATCGTAATCGACATCAAGAAAATAGGATTAGAATATTTGGGAAATTTTGCTTTGGCAAATTGCAAAATTACCAAAGATCCAATAGCTGACCAAGTTAAAAAACCGCGGGCTTGAGTAAACATGATCTGACGAACTATTAATACTAATGATTGCCTAAATATTTCTGGAGTAAAGGGACGAATTTGGCGACCCGGCTCGACTAATAACCATCCTGTAACTAACTTGTGGTAGGTCAAATAAATGATCCAAGCTATAACTGGCAAAAGTATGTATATGACTAATTTATAGTTTTTGGAGCTTTTGAGTTGGGTGAATATAGCCGTGGTTAATCCAAAGTATAGAACCAGCCCGGGAATTATTAACAGTGCTGTTTCTTTTGTCAGAACTGCACAAATTAATAACAAACTCATGACTAGATATCGGTTATATATTGCTGCGGATATGGCGGCAGTTGCCAGCGCTGCTGTAGGTAAATCAATATAGATGTTGTAATACTCTGCTAAAACGTATGGTAAAGTTGCAACAACGAGAACTGGAGCCACAGGGAAGGCTATTGCCATTTTTCGAGCAATTAGATATGTAGCATAAAGTAAAATAGGAAGGAACGACCACATGACTAAATGCGAGGTTAATGGTGTATGACCAAATGTTTTCCAAGCTATGGCTAATAATGTCATTAGAAACGGGGGATGGGCGAAATTGGAGTGATTAGCTATCCAAGGTTGGAAATTATTATTGAATAAATCATTGGCTGAGTTTATGACGAATCCTGAACTCTCCCAAAAATATGGTAAGTTCCTCGTCGGCCACCATATAAATAAAGAAAGTAAAATTATTAATGTAAATGCTAAAAGGTCTGAATATTTTTTAAGAATCAACATAGAGCAGTAGTTATATTAAGTTTAACAGTATGGATATTTATAACAGATAATTTTGGTCTATTGACAACAATATTTAATAGGAATGAGAATAAGTTAGTTTATGTTAAAAAATTCAAAGGCGAATAGATCAAGTGTAATGATGCCTTATAAATTGTTTTTGGGGATGGTAGTTTTTGCCTCGTTAGCGTTTTTTGTAGTTTTGTCAGCTCAAGTAGTCTCAAGAAAATTTTCTTCAACTGAAGAAAGTCTAGCTGTACAATCAAGTCCAATGTCAATTAGCGTAGCTGCTTGGTCGGGTGGTCGGGATAATCCACTATATGCGACAGAGATAGCTACAAATAAAAATATTGGTTATACGGTTAAAACGAATACAAATTACACAGGTGACTTGGAAGTTTTATTTAATGGCAAAGTATCAAAATGGCTGCCAGCAATGGACGGAAGAGTCACAGTTTCACCTGAAATTATGAAAGGTGTTGGGCCAGGAATTTATCCCATGAAATTAAGACCAATGGCTGGTTTCCATACATCAAATCAAGTAATTAATACAAATTGGTCTAATCAAGCGATTGTGTTGGTTAATAATTTATCTGGAAAAACTCCTGGATTTACAGTTGAGGTTTCAACTGATGGTGTTGAGTATGCTAATAAAATCACTACGACATTAGATAAAGGGTATTATCTAAGAGTAATTCCAGTTTACGAAGGAACTCTTGAAGCAATGGTAATAGGTGGTCATTCTGTTAAGTGGCTAAATACTGATAAAAACGGAGTGGCGGTTGCGACTCCTGAAATTATGAAAAAGGGAACTAGTACCTTTAGCCCAACTAAATCAAATACTACATACTCGGCTGTCTTTAGGCCATATAATGATGGCAAAAGTAATAATATGTACCCTCAATCTAATGTAGTAACAGTCTTTGTGAAATAGTTCGAATAAATAGGTTTTTAGTATCGGAGAATTTAAAGGTAAATAATGATTGATTATTTAAAAGCTTAAAAATGATACAATTGTGCCTGAGTTTGTATCTATTGCCGGATCGTCTAATGGTAGGACGCAGCGCTCTGAACGCTGTTATCTGGGTTCGAATCCTAGTCCGGCAGCTAATATTCTATAATTAGCTGTTTGTTTCTATGTTATATTGTAAAGAACAAGAAATATCTGTTAGTGTTTAAATATGAGTCAGTTTTTAATAAGTTACTGGTGGTTAATAGTTATAGTAGGAATAATTATCGCTGTTATTATGAGGAGTTTAATAAAAATTTCGATAACTCTTGTTGTTTTAGTAGCTGCGTTTGCTTTATTTTGGAATTTTCTTGTATCACCAGGATTTGCTAAACCGACAAAGTGTTTTATGGATAGTGCCAATTCTTCTGATGCAATCTCAAAAAGAGCACAGAATATGCAAGCAGGAAACGAACGGAGACTCCTTATTTGCTCAGAGGCTGAAGCTGAATTTCGAAATTTAATAAGTTGTTTTAAGGACTCGAAGCAAGAGAACCGACTAAGTTACGCGATTTATTCAAATTTACCAATATTTAACGAGACAATTAGTGAAATGATTGCAAAACACAATAAGGTATGTCCCGATATACCAATAAATAAGCCAAGCTTTTAACATTTTTCTATCTTGTTGTGATCCCAGATCCAAAACTCTATCTCTTTGAATATTCAGAGAGTTTGTAAGCCCGTGGAATTTAAACTAAAACATCGAATGTGATAATAATTAACTACAAACTAAAATAACTAACCCCCATATCTAAAATACTTTATCCAAGGATTTGTAATTAAACTAGAGCTGGACAAAAAGTTTGATATTTATTTAGACTCTGAAATATAATTTCCTTTAGAGTTCTTGTAAGCTCACCTAATGGCAGCATTTTATTGAAATTATTAGGATTCAATGAAAATCTATGGAAGATCATCATGTTTTTATATTTATTGTGAAATGAAGCGTAATTTACTCCTTAGATTTATCAATTAAGTTTAGATTTGTTATTTAGATAAATTACTTGTTATTAGTTTTGAGTATTCTTCTGTCGCTATCCGAATTGCTTCTTTGTAGCTCAACTGTTTACCAGATTTTCTAGCAATCAATATTTTTAACTTAAGTTCAAAAATACTTGAAG
>CAZLQM010000030.1:0-9906 GCA_964561945.1 uncultured Gammaproteobacteria bacterium
ATAATTCTAATCGTCAATGGGGGACGGAAAAACGAACAGCTCCTTTGGATATTTTGCATGATAAACCATCTACGAGAAAGTTGACATTGAATCGACTGGCTATTATGGCGACAGTGTTTTTTTGGTTATCGTATATTTTTTCGATAATTGTTCGTCAATTAATTGAAGGACCGGGAAATTATAGTTTTACAATGGAAGCGTTTAGTTATTCGTTGGTAGTGACTTTTCTTACATTTTCGTCCTTAATATATTTAGTGACTCGACAGGGAGCTTTAGAACGGTTTAGTAAACATAGTCGAGTTCCTCGTGCGATTTTGGATCAACATTTTCATAATCATAAGGCAGGTATAACTGTGTTAGTACCTTCATATAATGAAGAAACTGAAGTTATTCGTAAAACATTGTTGTCGGCTGCGTTACAGGAATATCCAAATATGAAGGTTGTGCTATTGGTAGATGATAAACCTTATCCGAGTAATCCAAAATTAGAAGCAACGAGGAAGATTGGTCGAGATATTGAATTATTTTTAGCAAAACCCTACGGAAGGTTTAATCAGGCGTTGGCTGATTTCAAACGAAAACATACTAGCCGTAAAACAGTAACGAAAAGAACGATTCAGGAATTAGCGAATAACTATATTTGGGCGGTTAAATGGTTAAATCAAATGGCGTTTCATGAAAAGATTGAGGATCATGTAGATGTATTTTTTGTGGAGCAGGTATATCGTGAATTGGCTAAAGATCTTGAGTTGATTGCTAAAGCATTGAAAATGTCGATTGATAGCAATGAATCAATTTCTAAAGCAAGGGTTGAGCAGTTATCTCAGAGATTGGTATCGATTTTCAAAGCTAAAGTTGAAGTGTTTGAGCGTAAGAAGTATTTGTCTTTGTCGCACGAATCTAATAAAGCCATGAATTTAAATGCATATATTGGATTGATGGGGGGAATGTATCGGAAACACATTACTGCTGATGGGGTTATTTTAGTTCCGACTCAAACTGAGCATAAGGATAATCTAGTTGTTTCGGATAGCGAGTATTTATTAACTTTAGATGCTGATTCAATATTGCTACGAGAGTATTGTTTACGTTTAGTCTATTTACTTGAAGAACCGCAAAATGCTCGTGTTGCTGTAACTCAGACCCCCTACTCTTCTTTCCGGGGAGCCTATTCACGAATTGAGCGGTTGGCTGGGGCTACAACTGATATTCAACATATTCTGCATCAAGGAATGACATATTATGGTGCTACATTTTGGGTGGGGGCTAATGCGGTTATCCGGAAGAGTGCGCTTGAGGACATAGTAGAAACAGAATATGTTAATGGGTTTAAGGTAAATCGATATATCCAAGATCGGACAGTAATCGAAGATACGGAGTCGAGTGTAGATTTGGCATTACATGGTTGGAAATTAGTTAATTATCCAGAACGGTTGAGTTATAGTGCTACTCCTCCTGATTTTGGATCATTAGTTGTGCAAAGACGTCGATGGGCTAATGGAGGACTTTTGATTTTACCTAAACTATTTTCAGTTATAAAACAACGTAAATTACAAAATGAACCAATCTCACAATTTGAAATCGTACTGCGCCTTAATTACATGGCTTCAATTGCTTGGGCTACAGTTGGTTTGATATTTCTATTGGCATATCCATATGATGGACGGTTGTTAAGCCCTTTAGTGCTTCTGTCTGCTCTTCCCTATTTCTTAGCGATGGCTAGTGATCTTAAATATTGTGGTTACCGTTACAGTGATATATTGCGAATTTATGGATTTAATTTGATACTTTTACCAGTTAATTTAGCCGGAGTGTTTAAATCAATTGAACAAGCTCTAACGGGGAAAAAGATTCCATTTGCAAGAACGCCTAAGGTTAAAGATCGAACTCCAACGGCAATGATGTATGTAGTAGTCCCGTTGTTGATTGTTGGGTTTTCTATATTAACTGTTTGGCGGAATGTAGAAACTGCTAACTGGGGAAATGCAATCTTTGCTGGATTTAATGCTTTTGTAGCCACTTGGGCGTTGATGGCATATATAGGGATCGGTAATTTGATGGCAGATATATGGCTTGGATTAACCGATTGGCTTTATGTGGAAAGTAAACCTCAAAATTTGCAAAGTTTAATTACAGAAGAGCCAATCCCTCAATGGCAAGCGATTCTTTATCATGGAAATGATAAGGAAATTCTGCCTCGTTATGCCATAGAAAAATAAAATGAAATAAATCAAGATTCAAGGCGATTGTCAATTTGGCGAGTATTGTTAGCGGTTATTTTACTCGGCATGTTTATTTATGCTGGTTATGTTAGATGGAGCGAATGGAAAGCTCAAAAAACCATTGAAGTAACCAAGCCTTGGTTTGGTCCATATGTGGATGTGACGGCGACTCCGAGGTTTGCTTTTGAACAAATGGCGAATGATAAGGTAAAGAATATTGTTTTAGCGTTTATTGTTAGTGATCCAAATGGTTCATGTACTCCGGCTTGGGGTGGTGTTTATTCACTTGATAGTGCTTCAAATGACCTAGATTTGGATCGAAGAATTGCTCGATATCGACAGCAAAATGGAAATGTAGTGGTTTCGTTTGGTGGGTTACTTAATGATGAATTGGCTGATGTGTGTAGCGATAATGATAAACTCTATTATGCTTATCAGGCAGTTATTAATCGGTATAATTTGGATACAATTGATTTGGATATCGAAAATGATAGTTTAACTAATCGGGAGGCTTTAAATCGAAGGGCTGCGGTTCTGGCTAAATTGCAACAACAACGACGAGTTGATGGTAGTCCTTTGGCAATTTGGATTACATTGCCGGTGGCTCCTCAAGGATTGACACCAGATGGAACTAACGCAGTCGCTTCTATGTTATCTGCCGGAGTTGATTTGGCTGGAGTAAATGTGATGACTATGGATTATGGGCAAAGTAAAGATAAGAATGATTCAATGCAAGTTGTTTCAGAAAAAGCTCTAAATGAAACTCATAGACAGTTAGGAATTTTGTATAAACAGGCAGGAGTAAATTTAAATAGTGGAACTATTTGGGCTAAATTAGGGGCAACGGTAATGATCGGTCAAAATGATATTAAAGATGAAGTATTTACATTAGATGATGCTAAGGGCATAAATGAGTTTGGAGTTAGTAATAAGTTAGTTCGAATGTCTATGTGGTCAGCTAATCGAGATATTGAATGTGGGGAAAATTATGTGAATTTGAATGTAGTTAGTGATTCATGCAGCGGAGTAAGTCAGGCTAGATTAGATTTTACAAAAATATTAATGCAAGGATTTGATAGTGAAATATCACAAAATGCAGCGATTCAAACAGTATCAAATAACCAGGAAGAAACATCTCAAATTGATATCCCTGAGGAAAGCCCTTATCAGATTTGGATTGAAAACGGAACCTATTTACAAGGCACTAAAGTAGTTTGGCATCGGAACGTGTATCAAGCTAAATGGTGGACTAAGGGGGATTTACCTGATAATCCAGTATTACAAACTTGGGAAACCCCTTGGCAGCTATTAGGACCTGTGATGCCTGGAGAAAAACCGGTGTCTATGGCAACTTTACCTAAAGGGACTTATCCTGAATGGTCAGGAACAGATATTTATCAAGCTGAGGATCGGGTCATATTTATGGATACTCCATATGAAGCGAAATGGTGGACTCAGGGCGATAGCCCGGCAGCATCTACTTCTAATCCAGACAGTTCACCTTGGGTGATTTTGAGTCAGGTGGAGATAGAAGAGATAATTAAAGGGTTGTAAGATATTTAAGGGGTTTATTTAGCGAAAAGATGATTAAGTATAGAAATAAGATTTGTTTTAGTTTTTTGATCAAGAGATTGACTGATTCGAGTGGGAACTTGATCAAGATTTTGGAGATTGTTCCAATTGGATGCATTTATTGGAGCTTCAGATAAAAGTTTTTGGTCAATTTTCGGATCAATTATATTTAGGACATCATATCCACAGGTAGCATCCCATGCTTGTCGGGCAAGGTGGTTTTCTGCTAAGGGAATAAATGGGATAAGGGTTTTGAGAATGTGGCGGGATACTTTTTCAAATCTAATCCTTGCATTTTGAGATGTCATGTAATGCGCTTGTCCGATGGTTCTAAATGTTTGTGGAGGCGGGCTATCGTAAGCGCACCTTTGCTTGAAAATTTCGATGTCTCGTTTTTGGTTAAATCCATAGCCTATGAATTCCGCGTGATCGGGATTGTTAGTATCAAGGGAGTTAGTAAGTAACGAATCTCGAAGTGTTTGGGCTTGAGGAGAAATTGGCAGCTCGGATGCATTAGGTAATTTATTTACTCTTGGTATTAAAACATGCATGACTCGTTGAACAGGAGTCATTTGTGATTTGTTTTCTGGGTTCATGTGTTAAGTATCTTAACATTTGTTTGGATTATTTTATAATTACAATACTTGGATTTGGGTAAATAAAAAAAGGCCGACGCAAATCAACGCGTCGGCCTTTTGGGCTCTTGAAGTTACAAGTTGGCCATGCGCTGGACCTGATTGTCCACGATGCCCAGTTTGTAACGAGGTTGGAGAGGAACGGCAGGTGCGCCAGTCTTTTTACCGTCAGTATCGCGGGGGTAAACCATGATTGGTTTGCCCTGGTTAAGTAGGGGCTGGCGAACCTCGGCGTTGATGCTTAGCTGGCGTTGTTTCGGGTTTTCTTCTCCTGTATTTGTGAATACAGGATTTGAATAAACTCGAATGCGCCAGAGTGAGGTGTCGGCGATGTGTCCCAGTGATGCTTGTGCGCTTGCTTGCATTTTCTCCCATTGGGGAAAAACATATGCAGAGTTGGAATATACGAAGTGGTAACGAACTGTGTAAAACCAGTAATCTCGGACTTCATGACTTTTCTCGTAGTCATATCGCTTTTGAGATTGAGCGTTGACTAGGATATAGCCAGCTTCTTGTAGTTCCTTGACGAAGTCTGCAATTGAGGTGTCACCTTGGCCGGTGGGAGCAATTATTTGAACTCCTCGCCGATCGGTGCCCAGGTTATGCCGAGCGTGACTGACGTAAGGTATTTCTTGTTCAAGATGGATAACGGAAGTTTCATCTGGCACAATGGCTTGATTGCTAAAGCTGAATTGAATAATTACATTGGGAACTGCAACACCGTTGGTGTTGATCACTATCCTTCTCCTTTGGTTTGTGAGTTACTTTGAAAAAGCAACGTGTCAAAGAGCTAGTATTATAGGATATATTATTTGAGATGATTTGTCAACTAAAACAAGTTTAATTTTTATTAAATATTGAGCAGGAGGATACCTATACCTTGGGATGATGATTTGATAAGATTAGTCTTGTAAAATTAAAATTTATTGGTCATTTGTGGAGTTAAATGATTCATTATGGTTATAAGTTATAATTAGGTGATGAAAACGTTACTTATTTATAATCCGAATGCAGGGACTAAACGGAGGATGTGGTCGTGGAAAAAACCATATACTTTGGAGGATATTAAGAATTTGTTTATACAATATCAGATTGAAGTTGATTATGAAGCAACAAAAAAGGCTGGAGATGCGATTGTGCTGGTAAAAAAGGCAGTAAAGAAAGGTTATGAGTTGGTAATTGCAGCTGGCGGTGATGGAACAATCTCTGAAGTTGCAAGTGGGTTAATTGATACTGAGGTGAATTTGGGGATATTACCGCTTGGAAGTATGATGAATACAGCTTGGATGTTGGCAATTCCAAAGAATTTAGAAATGGCGGTAGCAATTATTAAGATTGGTCGAGTGCGGAAAATTGATGTGGGAGTTATTACTAAGATGAATGACGAAAGATTGAGTAAACCACACTATTTTTTAGAAAATGCAGGATTGGGCTTAGAAGCCAAATTACAAAAGAGAATGCTTGATCTCGAAAATAAAAGGACTAGAAATCCACTTCGTTTAATCAAAGCTTTTTTTGATTATTATCACTACAAAACAACGGTCATTATTGATGAGTCGGAATTGAAGGTAAGATCTCCGTTGATTGAAGTTTCTAACGGCTCGAGGACAGGGGCTGCGTGGATGGTGGCTCCTGACGCTAAGCTTAACGATCACAAATTAACGGTTTCAGTGTTTAGAATGGATGTTGGACAAATTGTAAGTTATTTCATTGGGGTCAAAATGAGCGGGAAATTTCGCAGTAAGAAAATCAAACGTTATCAAGGCTCTATTGTTAAAATTGTCACTAAACTACCCAAGTTGATTCATGCTGATGGGCGGGTTTTTGGCAAAACGCCTGTGGAGTTTCGGGTTAAGCCTAATGCTTTGAATGTAATTACTGGTTTCCCTGCTGATAAGGAACAAGCATTATCACCGAGGACTCGGCTTGATCCTTAGATATGAAAAATATTTTTTTGAATATAAATAAATTAGTGGTAAGTAATGTGTTTGAGAAATTTATTAGAGTCGGATTAATGATTAGAGGTATTTTGTACGTGATATTAGGCTGGATATCGTTTAAATTTGCGTTTGGATGGAGTACAGGGGTGGTGGATATTTCGGGGGTAGTTGCAAGTTTGCATCAAATGTCATGGGGGCGATTTATAAGTGTGGCAGTGATTGTGGGATTGGCTAGTTATAGTTTGTGGGGATTTGTGAGAGTATTTTATGATCCTTTTGGTAAGGGAACTGGTGTAAAAGGGTATTTGTTGCGTGGAGGATATTTAATAAGTGCGTTTTCGTATTTGGCAGTATGTTTGTTTGCTATACGTTTGAGTTTGCAGATATATAGTTTTGGATTGGGGGAAGTTAGTTCGAATCCAATTGTTTATTTAGTGAGTCAATGGTGGGGCGAGGTAGTGTTTCGATTGATTGGATTGATTGTGATTGGCGCGTCTGTAATGAGATTGATAAGTGGTCTTAAAAAAAGTTTTGTGCGTGAAGTTGATATTAAAACAATGCCTGATTATATTAAGAAAATTATAATTATTACTGGGGTTGCTGGGAGTATTGCGCGTTCTGTTGTTTATGGAGTTATTGGATATTTTATTTGGTATTCTCCACAAAGGATGGCTGATTTGGAAGATACAGGTGTGGATGATGCCTTGTATTTTATTTATCAAATTCCATTTCCTTATGGTCGAGTGGCACTTATGGTGGTATCTGCAGGATTAATTTTGTTTGGGTTGCATTCTTGGTTAATGGGATGGAGGTTGAAGTACAGGATGAGAATCAATGAGGAGCGATTGGTTGACGAATGAGATAGCGATTTTTGCCCCAGTTGTAGAAAACAATTGTAATTAGTAATAGAACACTGCCTAAAAGATAGCTACCAATGGTGTCGCTTGCCCAATGTTGACCTAAGAAAATACGTGATGGCGCGATTAGTAATATTAGCAAGGCCAGTAAAATAAGAGCCAAAAACTGTAATAATGATTTTTTGAATAATACGAACACTAGGAAGAATATAAATCCAAAGAATGAAGTATAAAACAAGACATGGCCACTGGGAAAACTAAAGTCAGGTAAATGCTTGGCGACTTGAACAAGCTCGATGGGAGGTCTACTGCGATGAATTAGGTTTTTGAGGAGGACCCCAGTTGCGCTGGTGATAATTGCGTTGGCGGTAGCAGTTAGACTCTCGAATTTGAATCCAGATAAGAAAAACATTAATAGGATTATAGATGTGATTATGGCAATTTGAGGTGAATAGCCCGGGAAGCTTATGGTGTGGAGTATAAATGATATGGGAGGTGAATTGATGGATTGAATTGTGAGGGTAATGGGTAGGTCAAAGGAAAAGTATGGTAAAGATTTGGCAAAAAATGAGAGAATGCCGAATAATGTGGTTGTGATGGTTATATAAATAAAAATCAGATAAGCCCTGCGGTGTCTTATTTTGGTAGGTGCGACAGAATGCGAGACAGATTCTTGGATGTCTTGAGGTGTGGGTAGTGAGTTATGATTATTTGACATATAATTTGTATTGGTTATTAATTCTAATAAAATCTGGGCATGGATTCAATTTTTAAAAATAAAGTAATAATATGGTTAAGTGTTTATTCGGTGTTGATGCTTGGAGCTTTTGGGTGGTTAGCTTATTTGGCAAATCAGTATGATTATTTTGGGTTTGATTTGGCTTTTTCGATTTGGTTTCAAGGATTTACAGCTGTTTGGTTGGATAAGATTATGGCATGGGTAAGTTATCCTGGTTATCCGCCACAGATGGGCTATGTGGTGGGCGTTTGTTTTTTGTATATGGCATTTAGGAAGTGGTGGCGTGAGGTGTTGGTTTATTTGAGTGTGTTTTGGATGGAGAATAATTGGGCGTATCCAACTAAATACATGGTAGATCGGATTAGACCATCGCCTGAGTTAGTTAATGTGGTGAATGTTGGATTGGAGGGTGGTACAAATAGTTTCCCCGCTGGACATGTGTTGACGTATGTGTGTTTTTTTGGTTTTTTTGGAATTGTAATATATAGACGGATGAAGTCTTCTTTGGTAAGAAATTTGATATTAGTAATTATTGGTATATTGATTAGTTTGATAGGGTTATCGAGAGTCTATACGGGTGAACATTGGATTAGCGATTCAATCGGTGGGTATATGGTAGGAAGTGTGGTGTTATCTGTTAATTTAATTTTATATGAATTAATTAATAAGATTGATATGATGGCTATTGTTCATAAATTTAATTATAAAAAGTTGAAACATGGTGAATAGTTATTTTGATTTAAAGAGATGGATTTAGCACAGTATCAGGGATTAAGTAATGCAGTGAAAGTCAGTTCTACATTGCAACAGTTGGAAGATAGATCAAGTGGAAAAATAGTGGGTAGAATGAATTCTCATGGAACGATTATGGGGAGATTTGCGAGTTTGAGTGGGTATGGGAATAGTTATAGCAAAAATATATTTGTAAATCCTGGAGTGATGAGAATTATTCCTAATAATTTGACAATTGGAACGTTGGTTTCTGTGGGAAATGGGGTGGGAAGCAGATATGGAATTGTTAGTGGAAATTCCAAAAAATTTGCGATAAAACCGATTGCAATAGGAGACGCGCGTGAGTATATCAAAAATAATCCTAAAGTAGATAGATATGAATTAGATGAGCGAGATGTTGGAGCGATATTGTTAGCAAGTCAAGGAAACTCGTTGGTAGAAAAATGGGTAAGTCGAGGAGATAAATTAATTAAAGTAGTGGTTATTAATTTGCCGTTGATGATGTTATTTGGAGTTATTGTTGGTTTGGGATGGATTATTTGGGTGACGTGGTAAGTTAAAAAAAACTTTTTTTGGGTTGATTTTATTTTGAGTTTTTAATACAGGTGCCTGAAGCATCTGGATAATTTCTATCTAGTTTGCACGTAAATCCATTATAACAACTAATTCCTGCTATTCCTCCACAAAAATCTGAAGGGTTGTCATGGAGTTGGAAGGGAGAGATGATTTGATTAGCATAATTGAGAGCTTGGGGTGAATAGGTATCATAATGAACTTCGGATTGAATTTCGAATGGAATTTGGTTGGGGGCAACGCCTGAGATTGTGTAATGTGAAAAAGATCTGTTTTTGGCTGTAGAAATATATGCAGTATATTTAATAGTTATTTGTGGTAAATTGATAGTTTCTTCTTTTATATCTTCTTGCCAAAATAGGCCTCGTCCGCCTGATATTGGATCGATGGAAATTGTAAAGTTGTCATGAGTACAATTTATTGTGGATCGAATTGTTGTAATATTTTCGATGCACTCGAATGGTAATTTAAAGGTAAAACTCGTTCCTTCGGGTAGTTGATAGACACTAGATTTTTGATTGATGTTTTGAGAAATATTGTCTTTTGAATTTTGAGGAACTTTATGCGTTTGAGAAAGCAGATAGATAGTAATTGATGTTAGGATTGTTAATCCGCTAAATATAGTAGTAATGAGAA
>CAZLQM010000031.1:0-9662 GCA_964561945.1 uncultured Gammaproteobacteria bacterium
TAGAGCGTTCGTTTCACATACGAGAGGTCAAAGGTTCGAGTCCCTTAGTGGCCACTAACATTAAAAGAGAAACCATTTTGAGTATTGACGCATTTCTTGATGTTTGTTTATATTGTTTGGTCATGAAATATAAATATTTATTGTTGTTTTTCGTGGTTTTTACAATAACTGGTTGTAATGTCAAAGATAATTCGACTAATGATTTATATCCTCTCGACAATCAGCCCACAAATGCGGTAGAGTTACCAAATAATTCTAATAAAGATATGAATAAAGTTTCATTATTACCAGCGCAAGATTTGCTTAAAATCGATTCAAACCAAACGGTGGAAGCAGTAATCAAAACAAGTTTAGGTGATATTAGTGTTGAGTTGTATGCAGATAAAGCGCCCAAAACAGTAGCTAATTTTGTGGGATTATCTGAAGGAACTCAACCTTGGCTTGATCCTAGAAACGATAAGTTAAATGAAAACACCCCTCTTTATCAAAACATAATTTTTCATAGAGTTATTAAAGATTTTATGGTTCAAGGAGGAGATCCACTTGGACAAGGAATCGGCGGTCCGGGATATTCATTTGAGGATGAGTTTGTTGGTGAATTGAAATTTGATGAACCTGGAATTTTGGCTATGGCAAACTCCGGTCCTGCTACTAACGGATCGCAATTTTTTATTACCACAGTGCCTACTCCATGGCTCAATGGCAAACATACAATATTTGGTAAAGTTACTAAGGGGATGGATGTATTGATGAATATACAGAATGTGCAGACAGACACAAATGACAAACCAGTCGATCCTGTGACTATTAAATCAATTGAAGTTATTCGCAAATAAGAATGAATCGAAAAATTGGAGGACATGTCTCAACTGCTGGAGGCCCACTAAACGCAATTACTAATACTCAGGCGATTGATGGCAACTGCATGCAGATATTTGCGGGTTCACCGCGAAGTTGGATCAGAGCGGTAATTGACGATGACATTGCGAGTGAATTTAGAAATAAAGTTAAAAAATTAAATCTATCCCCTGTTTACATTCATGCCCTTTATTTAATAAATTTAACTTCTAGCAATAATTTGACACTTGAGAAAAGCCTAAGTGCATTAAAATCAGAATTACAAAATTCAGTGCTGATAGGATCAGCAGGAGTAATCCTACACATTGGATCATACACTGATAGATCATTTGATATCGTAGCTAATGATTTAATTAATAGAATTAATTCTATAATTGAAGAGGTTCCTGATTCTATTTTGATATTAGAAAACTCCGCAGGACAAAAAGGCAAAATCGGGACTCTTGAGGAGTTGGGATTTATTGTAAATAAGCTTGATAATCATAGAATCAAAATTTGCTTGGATAGTGCTCACTTGTTTGCTGATAAATATAATTTAGCTAGTGATGACGGGATAAAGATGCTTGATGAAGACTTGGAAAAATTTAATTTAATAAAATACTTGGATTGTTTACATGTAAACGATAGTCGGTCTGGATTTGGGTCTCATAGAGATATTCATGAAAACTTAGGTAAAGGGGAAATAGGAATATCAGGGTTGAAGTCTTTCGTTAATATGCCTTTGTTAAAACAGTTGCCAATAATCCTTGAGGTGCCTGGGGATCCAAAATCAAAGATTAAAGGTCCAAATAAAGAAAATATTACAATTGCAAGTAGTCTTGTCTCATAAAAATGTATCGTTACCTGGTTTTGTTACTAATTGCTGTTTCTTTTTTTATTTACGGAATGGTGCCGATTAAAAAAAAAGATGCGCAAATTATAAAATCGAATGCAGTTACTATAGATTTAGATAATACTTCGATTCAAAAGTATGAAATACCGATGTCTATTACTAAAAGTTCTATTGGCACACCTCTAAAATTAATCCAAAATACTAATACGACTCCTGCAAAAGCAGCATCAATAAAAAACAATTCCGAGTTACTTAATGAAGTTAATACATGGAGGATAAGCCACAGCTTGCCAATAATTAAAGAATCACATCAAATATGTGAATTTACAAATTATAGAATTAGTGAATTGATCGCTCAAGGAAGTCTGGATAATCATAGTGGATTCAATAATTACATTAACTCACACTCACTTGGTTCTATGGAGCTTAGTGGTATCGCAGAGAATCTTGCAATTGGAACTAATTCTGCTACTGAAATTGTTAAAATGTGGGAAAATTCACCACCGCACAGAGAACAGCTTTTGGCTAATAATAAAATTACTCGAGGGTGTGCTGCCGTTAATAATAAAATCGCAGTCTTAATTGGAGGATATTAAATCAATCAATGTTTGGATGTCTTTATTGATTTGAGCTGAGACTTCTTTATCTACATGTTTGGGTGTTTGTTTGGCAATCTGCCTGGAAACGTTATTTAAAATTCTTGTAGCAGGAGATCTGTTGGGACTTGTGTTAATTCTCTGAGCATTCTTTATTTGGATAATCCAACCGATTCCAAGCGCAGGAGGATTGATTTGACGTCTGTCCATAGCTTGTCTTATTTCTGATACAAGATAATCAAATGATACAGGGATGTTTTCTTGAATTAGTAGTTCGTTATTTTGAGAATTGAACAAAATCGAAGCTCCCCCCGTTTCTCCTGAATACAGGTTTTTATCAATTACTTGAAAGTCTCCTGTATGAGCATATGTGAATATTTGAACATTTGAGGTTTGATCTGACCCGCTAGTTGTTAATTTGTAGGTCGTTGCTAAAGGAAATTTAATATTGGCAACATAGCTTGGCGATCTAACAGATTCTTCATTGGGATCTGCATATGGTGTCTCGTATGAATAAAATGAATCTGGTATTTGTTGATATATTTCATCGGTAACTGGATCTGATCCTAATTTTAGTCCGTTACCATCGATAATTAAGAAAGGTGTCTGAGAAGGTGCGGATATCATAATCGCAGATCTATCCACATTTCCAGTATCTGCAATATCAAATTGAGACAATTTACTAAGTGACTGTGATAAAGGAGTTACAGAAGGAATAGGTTTGTATTGTCTGGTGCCGTATATCTTGTTGTTATATCTGACATTATCAAGGCTATTTCCAATATTTAAGGGATCAAGGATAAGGTATTGATTATTATTTCTACCAGATGCGACGAGGAAGTGAGTGCTTTCGGTCTTGCCATCGTTATACATATAATTAACCTTTAACATGATTGGATTACCATTTGATAAATCTTCGTCAATTGATGAAAAGTTTGAAACAGGTTCAAAATTATTAGCACTAAAATCTAACTGAGGAGTTTGAGATAATGAGGTGTCGTTAAGTGCGAGATTATGTCTAATATCAGTCCATCTTAAGATTGCATTTTGGTTGGTGTACCCTTCACTGGTATAGCCATCTCGTTGGTTCATAAGCCATGCATTTAAGGATCGCGGATCAAGTGGAATTAATTGGTCTTGTGTGGTTGATTGAATCTCGTTAATACCATGATAATTAAGTAACATAGCTGCAGAAGTCATGTAACATCCATCTGACCCAATTGTTAAACGCTTACCGTTAGTATTTCTTGCGGTGCTGTATAGGTCATTGGCCCAAATAGGATCTGTTTGTAGATAATGTGGTACATCTAACTCATCGAGATTTTTGACGATGATGTTATCAAAACGAACACGTGTTGGAGCTGATATTCCTGTTGTGATTACTAGACCTATTTTACCTTCTAGGTATGGCTCCCCTAAAATTCCTTTATTATCGGTATAGTTTATTATTTCTGTGCCATCAACATATATAATTATGTTATCTTCGTAAGCATTTATTCTTAAGTTGTACCATTGATTGTTTGTAAAACTATAATTAGAAGTTGCTAAAGTTGTTGCACCATTTCCATTTGATGTAAATTTCTCTAAACTTATATCATTGTAATTTGGACCGCGAAAGTGAATACCATACATTTCGTATTGAGAAGCATTTTTTACTCTAAATCCAATATTCTTATCGTCACCTGCAACACCAAATATGTCTAAACTGTATTCAAAATTTTTGAATTCTTTGTCATATACTGCCCAGCTTTTAGAAAATGTTTTATTTATATCAGCACCTAAGGTATTTTGATTTGTCCCTTGAGGATCGGGATATAAATTCCAGCCAGATGTTGTTTGATTTGAGTTAAAAAATGTCCAATTGCTATATTCATTCTCAAATGTTTCGTTATATTCTACTTTGTTACCCGTAGCATATATGCTTGAAGGTATAAACAGTAAAGAGATTACAAAAATAAATAATAATTTTATTTTCATGATTTAATCATATGATATGCAAACAAATATAACAATTTCAATTGTCAATTTTGATTCTACGAAACATACTGTTCAATGCATCCAATCTATTCTTAAATATCCACCAAAATGCGATTTCGAAATATTAGTATTCGATAATGATATTAATCCAAAACTTAACGTTGATTCAAAAAACATCACTTATACTTCTTTTCATAATAATTACGGATTTGGGTTTGGACATAATTACAATTCATCAATTGCGAAGTATCCGTATTTAGTATTAATAAACCCTGATACAAGAATTGAAAATCCGAATTTTTGGAACATATTAGGTTATTTAGAAAGACTTCCAAATATCGGCATTCTCACATCTCGCATTGTCAATAAAAATAAAACTGAAAGAAATACTTCAAAAATTACCAGACCTCTAAGATCAATTATAGTTTATACATTTCTCGGTAAGTTCATTGTTTTTAAAAGAATGATGTCCAACTATTGGGAGGAATATTTAAAACATCAAGAATTTTATACGACTGAGTTTGTAAGCGGAGCTTTCATGATAATTAATAGTGATACCTTTAAAAGGGTGAATGGTTTTGATACGAACATTTTTCTTTATTATGAAGACAACGACTTATCATATCGATTAATCAAAAAAGGATATAAGAACTATATAATTAACAAATTCAGTATATTTCATATAAAACATGGTAGTAAAATCAGTAATCAAAAAAGGAATAAATATTTTTCAGAAAGTAGGAAATACTTTTTTTTTAAGCATTTTTCATGGTCAGAAGTTACATTATCCTTGTTTGTAATAAATTTATTTGATTATTTATCACATGCAAAAAACCTCGCTTTGTCTTACTATAAAAAACGAAGAAGATAATATTGCTAAGCTTATCCATTCAATTAATAAGCAATCTAAATTGCCTGATGAAGTAATAATTGTAGATGGTGGATCAAATGATGCTACTTTGGAAGTTATAAAAAATTTAGAGAAGAAAGTTAATTTTGCAATTCGATTAATTGAATTACCGAATTCTACTCGTTCAGAAGGTCGAAATAAAGCAATCAGTCAGGCTAGATTTCCAATTGTTGCCTTAACTGATGCAGGTTGTGTATTAGACAAAAAGTGGCTAGAGGAAATTACACGACCAATTATTAATAACATTGCTGACGTAGTACCTGGGAATTATAGAATTGATACAAATAATTTGTCGAATTTTGCAATTATTGCTGCATATCTAACTTTACATACACCCTCTGATCCAAATCAGAACTATTTGGCTTCTTCTCGTTCTTTGGCTGTCACTAAAAAAACTTGGATGAAATCTGGAGGTTATCCAGACGAACTGAATACTGCTGAGGATCTTGTATTTGTGAATAATTTAAAAATGAATAAAGTAAAACATGTAAATGCGCCTAGAGCAATTGTGTATTGGTCGCCTCCTAATGAAATTACAAAAATATTCAAAACATTCTTTATGTATGCTTACGGCGATGGACTTGCAGGGCTCACGTCACCGCATGCTTATAAATATGGTGTGAAGTTGTTTTTGATCGGTACTGTTCTCTTTTTATCTGCATTTAAATTTGAGTTTGGCATTGTTTTGCTCGTCTCACTTATCATTTGGTGGAATTTTCAGGCAGTTAAACTGAAAATAAATTCAAAGTTACCCAGAAAAATTCCTACACTGACTATCTTAACTGCTGTTATTAGTTTGTTTTGGGTGACTTTTGGTGGTTATATTTTTGGGCTTATGATGAGCAAGGTGAATGTGAGAAAATAAGTTGTGAATATGATTAAAAATAACATAACAGCTGTAATTTTGGTTAAAAACCAAGAACGATTATTGCCTAATTGTCTAAAATCTTTGGTTTGGTGCGATAAAATTTTGGTTATAGATGATGAATCCGAAGACAAAAGTCGAGAAATTGCCAAAAAATACAGTGCAATAGTAATTAAGAGAAAATTGAATAATGATTTTGCTTCGCAGAGGAATTTTGGATTGCAAAAGGTGGAAACTAAATGGACATTGTTTATTGATGCTGATGAGGTCGTGCCTAAAGAATTAGTTGATGAAATTTTGAAATCAATAGTTAGAGAAGACTTCCAAGGGTATAAATTCAAACGTTCGGATTGGTTTATCGGGAAATTATTAAAGTATGGAGATCCTGGAAGTTTTGATGAGATAAGATTGGCTAAAACTGATAGTGGAAAATTTCATAATAAAGTTCATGAAGTTTGGAAGATTAATGGAAGAGTCGGCAAATTGAAGACGCCAATAGAACACAACCCGCACAAGGATATTGATGATATGATTAGTGCTCTTAATTTTTATTCGACACTTAGAGCTCAAGAATTATTTGATAATGGAAAAAAATCAAATTTTGTAACAATTATTACCTACCCGTTAGCTAAATTTATCCAAAATTATTTAATTAGGCAAGGAATTCGAGATGGCTCACATGGACTTGTTAATGCTTTGCTTATGAGCTTTTATTCTTATTTGGTTAGGAGTAAGTTGTATTTATTAAATCGCAAATAATATTATGAATTTATTTTTTAGTATGATTAAGGGTTCTCTAAACGATTTAGGGAAAAATAAAATTAAAACTGGTTTATCTGTACTCGGCATCCTGATTGGAGTCTTTGCAGTGGTTATTTTGCAGGCATTTGGAAATGGATTAAACAATTATTTACTAGAACAGTTTGAAAGTTTGGGGGCAAATACACTGTATGTTTATCCTGGAAATATCTTTGATAGTCAATCAGGTGGTGCAGCTTCTGCAATTGCAACGACCCTAACTTTTACACCACAAGATGTAACAAAGTTAGAAAGATTGCCACAATCGTTGCGAGTTGTACCTGTCGCAATCAAAAGAACAACAGGTGAAGCAAATGGTGAAAAAGAAAAGACCGATGTTTATGCAACCACGGATGAAATTTTTGCACTACGAAATTTGAATATTACACATGGAAATGCATTTGAAAAAACGGATATTAGTAAGAAACAAAAAGTGGTTGTCATTGGGCCTAAGATTGCAAAAAAATTATACAAAACTGAGTCGGCGGCGGTCGGTAAAAAAATTAAACTGGGAACCGGACGATTCACAATCGTAGGTGTCTTGGAAGAGCAAGGTGGTCAGAATCTTGGCGGACCTGATTATGATTCCTTCGTATATATGCCGTATAGTGCAGCAGGGGGGTTGATGAAGTCGGGTGAATTCTCGTTGATTTATTTGCAAGCTAGGAATGCGGATTCAATTTCGTTGCTACAAGCAGAGGCAAAAAAAGTAATGCTTAAAGAATATAAGGAAAAGGATTTCTCAATTATTGATCAAGGTCAGATTTTATCTGCAGCAGGATCAATATTCCAAGTAGTGAATGGTGTTTTATTGGTAATTGGATCAGTTTCATTATTAGTTGGAGGCATAGGCATTATGAACATTATGTATGCCACAGTGACTGAAAGAATCAAAGAAATAGGTATCCGACGTAGCCTGGGTGCGAAGAAAAGTGATGTATTGCAATTATTTATGACTGAGGCAGTCTTGCTCTCAGGCATTGGAGGAATTCTTGGTTTAGGGTTAGCCTCCATTGCAGTATTAGGAATAAGGTATTATTTCCCGTTAAGTATTGATATCTATTCGGTAATACTAGCTCTTGGAGTTTCGAGCGGAATAGGAATTTTCTTTGGAGTATTTCCAGCTAGGCGGGCTGCCGGCTGGCCGCCAATTGATGCAATCCGTTATGAGTGATATAGTTATGAAACATGGAAAGCAAAGTTAAAAGATTAACCAAAGGAAAAAATCGAATGATTTCTGGTGTATGTAGTGGTTTGGCTGATTATGTAAATATGGACCCGACTATTGTACGATTTTTATGGATTATTGTAACTGCGATTACCGGTTTTGCTCCAGGAATTATTGCTTATATTATTGCGGCAGTCATAATTCCTGAGAAAGTTGCCTAAAATATACTGCCATGAAACTTACGAAAATTGTTGCTACCATTGGGCCTGCAAGTGATGAAGAGAGCAAAATTAGTCAAATGTTTGATATGGGAGTCAATGTAGTTAGATTTAATTTTAAGCATGCTGATATTCCGTGGCATGAGGAAAGAATTGCTCGAGTAAAGAAAATTGCCGATGAAAAGAATTTGCAGATAGGAACTCTGTTAGACTTGCAAGGACCTGAAGTTAGGTTGCGAACCAATGGAACTGGAATCGAACTCAAAAAAGGCAATTGGGTGGAGATGATTGGGGAACTACATGGAGAAGAGACCAATGCAATAAGTGTGACTCAACCTGAGATTATTATGCATTTGGAAACCGGTCAGCTTGTTTTGGCTGATGATGGCGCTTTTAGGTTTACGGTTCATAGAGAAAACGACAAAACATATCTTGAACCATTGCAAGATGGATTTTTGAAAAATCGCAAAACATTAAATCTACCTGGAGCGAACATACCTTTGGATGTACTGTCTGAGCAAGATTACTTAGGACTAGATTTGGCAGCTAGATCTAAAATAGATTTCATTGCATTGTCGTTTGTCCGCAATAGAACTGATATTGAAGCTTTGCGGGATCAAATGAAACAAAGAAATATTATTGCTCAGATTGTTGCTAAAATTGAAAATCCACAAGCCATCGAGAATTTGGATGAAATAATTGATGCAACAGATGCTGTCATGGTAGCGCGTGGAGACATGGGAGTCGAAATGCCATTTGAGGAAGTTCCTTATTACACTAGATTGATAATTGCTAAGTGCGTTGAACTGGGAAAACCAGTCATTACTGCAACACAAATGCTTGAGAGCATGATCGAAAGTCCTTTCCCCACTAGAGCTGAAGTATCTGATGTGGCCACAGCTACATATACTTTTTCAGATGCAGTAATGTTATCAGGTGAAAGTGCCAATGGGGCATTCCCAATGGAAGCAATCGAGGTGATGAAAAGAACTGTGACTTTTAATGAAATAAGACAGTTTACAGATACTCGGACACACTTTCATTTCAAGCTCAAAACTCAAACTGAATTGTTATCAGAGTCAGCTTATGATTTGTATCAATCAATGCGGAAGCATAGTGATGTGCCTTTGGATGGATTTGTTGTTTTTACTCATACTGGATCGACAGCAAAAATATTATCGAAATTTCGACCTCGATTACCAATATTTGCAGTTTGTCCAAGCGTTAAAGTGGCTAGAAGTTTGAGCTTAAGCTTTGGAGTGTATGCGTTTGTATATGATAATCAGAACAATGGAGACACGGCAGTTGAACAATCTCAAGTTCGATATGGATTAGATTTCTTATTATCGCAAGGGAGTATTGTTGCTGGGAATAAGTATTTGGTGGTGTATGGAGATAGATGGTCTGTCGAAGGTGGAAGCTCCACTGTCAAAGTAATGA
>CAZLQM010000032.1:0-9076 GCA_964561945.1 uncultured Gammaproteobacteria bacterium
TTATATATTAAACAAATACAAAAATACTTAATCTCGCTTATTAATATTGAAGTTGACTATCTAGACAATATATTGATATAAATAAATTACACTTCAATTAATATCTGCCATGCAAATCTCAAAAAAAAACATAACTCCTCAACTTGACGAAAAAATTCATTCAATCCTTTTTCAAGTTTTGTCTGATATCAAGAGCCCTAAGTCGATCGAAGAATTTCTAACTGGTTTACTAACAGAATCAGAAATGGTCGCCCTTTCCAAACGTCTTGCAATTGCATACTATCTTAAAAGTGGCAAAAGCTATGAATATATAAGGGATAATCTCAAAGTCTCTAGTGCCACAATCGCAGCTGTTCAAGACAAGCTGTCCAAAGACCAAGGTCTCAATGCTGGCATCAAGCAGGTCGAAGCTGACGAATGGGCTACTGACTGGGCAAAAAAAATTACCAATATCTTCAAATAATTTAATAAATTTGTAGTTAAGGGATCCTCGGGGTAAAATACAACATATCGTGAAATCAACTTACTACATTACAACAACACTGCCTTATGTCAATTCAGATCCGCATATCGGGTTTGCATTGGAAATAATTCAAGCTGATGTTTTGGCTCGTTACCATCGCGATGTAAAAGCAAATCAAGTATTTTTCAATACAGGCACAGATGAGCACGGACTCAAAATATATCAAAAAAGTGTTGAATCAAACAAAACTCCACAGATATATTGTGATGAATATGCTTCCAAATTCGCTCGACTTAAAGAAGATCTTAATCTTTCATATGACAATTTTATTCGTACGACAGATTCTACGCACAAACGAGCTGCACAAGAATTCTGGAATCGCTGTGATGCCAACGGAGACATCTATAAAGATATTTATAAGGCAAAATATTGTATTGGCTGTGAGTTAGAAAAAACTGATACAGAATTAGACAAAGCAGGTAAATGTCCATTACATCCTAATCAGTCAATTGAGCTAATTGAAGAAGAGAACTACTTCTTCCGATTTAGTAAATATCAGCAACAACTTTTGGACTTATATACGAAATACCCTGACTTTGTCATTCCTGAGACGCGTATGAATGAGATAATAAGTTTTGTAAAACAAGGACTGCATGATTTTAGTATTTCACGTCTCAAGTCCAAAATGCCTTGGGGCGTGCCTGTCCCCAATGATGAAGATCATGTAATGTATGTTTGGTTTGATGCGTTGGTTAATTACATTTCCGCATTGGGTTGGCCAGATAACCAAACAGAGTTTAATAATTACTGGCTTGATGAATCAGGTCAGCCACAAGCAATCCAAGTTGCGGGCAAAGATAATTTGCGTCAACAATCTGCCATGTGGCAAGCCATGCTCATTTCCGCACAAGTACCTTCTACGCGTCAAATATTTATACATGGATTTGTAACTGCGAATGGTCAAAAAATGAGTAAAAGTCAATCAAATGTTGTTAATCCGCTAGACTTAGTCAAAGAATTTGGCACAGACGCTTTAAGATATTATGTACTTGCAGAATTGCCACCTTTTTCTGATGGCGATTATACAAAAGAAAAATTTACTCAACGATATAATTCTGATCTTGCCAATGGACTTGGTAACTTAGTTTCAAGAATCATTAAATTAGCCTCAAGAGTAAGTGTTAATCCTAATAACATTAATAGCTTAGAATTTGACGATAAAGTTTCCCAGCTAATTGAAAATTATCAGTTTAATGACGCACTCGCATATTTGTGGCAAGACAGAATTGCAACATTGGATAAATATATTAACGACCAAGAACCATGGACACTTCAAGGTGATGAATTGTCAGCTGTTATGCAACATTGCGTAGATGAGTTAGCAAATATTTCCTATACACTCGTTCCTTTTTTACCTCAAACAAGCACGATGATTTTCAAACTATTAGAGGAGCCAAACGGGTATTCTAAGCCTCTATTCCCCCGAGTATAAAACGGTTATATTATTTATAAATGATGTTAGATCTAACAACTCCTCGAGAGAAGCGAATCATGCGTCTGCTAGAAATTTTGCCAGGCTTTGTTTCGTGGAATCTCATCCTGTTTCCTGTATGGGGGGCCTTCGTATTCCCTATTGGTGTAGCTTATTTTGTCTTGTTATTCAATGTATTTTGGTTTTACAAGTCAATCGCGATTGCCATATTTGCAGTAATTGCCCATTTTCGAATTCAGGCTGCCCAGATTTATGACTGGATGAGCGAAGTTAAAACATTGCCCAATTGGAAAAAAGTTCGACATATCGTAATTATTCCTACATACAAAGAACCTCTCCACACTCTCGAAAGAACTTTACAAGCTCTTGCTAACCAAACTTTTCCCACCAAATCAATTACAGCAGTAATCGCTTTTGAAGCACGCGAAGATCAACGTGCTAGAGATGAAAAACAGCACCAGTTAAGCAAAAAATTTGGTTCTAAGCTAGACCTAATGTTTACCGTCCACACATTGAAAACAGGTGAAGTTGTAGGTAAATCTTCCAACGAAAGACACGCTGGGATAGAAGCAAAACAAAGAATTGTGGATCAACTAAAAAATCCTATCGATTGGGTTACAGTCACCAGTTGTGATGCAGATCATGTTTATGATAAACAGCATTTTGCTTATTTAGCCCATAGCTTTATAACTGATGAACACAGATATAATCGTTTTTGGCAACCTGCAGTCATGTTTTACAATAATTTTTGGCGGCTACCTGCACTTACGCGAGTTGCCAATACTTTTGCAACGATTTGGAATACAGCCTTGTTGGCAAGGTCAGACCGACTTTTAAGTTGTCAAAACTATTCAACTAGCCTTAAGTTACTAGAAAAAGTTGATTACTGGGATCCAGATGTAATCCCAGAAGACTATAGAATTTTCTTCAAATCATATTTCAAATTAAACGGACATCTCGAAGTCATTCCGCTTTATATTCCGCTGTACGCTGATGCCGTTGAATCAATCGGCTGGTGGAGAACTCTGGTCAATCAATATGAGCAATACAAACGTTGGGCATGGGGAGTTAGCGATGATCCATATATTATCCGTAACTATTTCTTCCACAATAATATTCCTTTAGCTGACAAGACGGTTCGAGTTCTTCGTTTAATTGAAGATCATTTCCTGTGGCCTGTTAACTGGTTCATTGTCACACTAGGAGTTTCAATCCCCAGTATTGTTAATCCAAATTTTCCAAGAACAGCGATTGGTTATTCTTTACCACAGATTTCATCAGGAATTCTCACAATTTGTCTTGTATTTTTGGTCATCATTATAATAATTGATTCCAAACAAAGACCACCAGCACCAGCGGGAGAAATTACTCGATTCCGTAAATTTCTTATTCCTTTTGAATTTTTACTTATGCCAATTGCTGGATTTTTCTTCAGTGCATTGCCAGGACTTGATGCTCATACGCGATTGATGTTGGGGAAGTATATGGAGTACCGTGTAACAGAAAAAGTTTAGTTTTTTCGCCATATCCCAAATTGCTCAAAACTTATTTCTTCGTGATAATTTTGTTTGATCCATGTTTCAATTTCTTCTGTTTTGATTCCCACCGGACCCCAAACAATAAGAGACGGACTATTTAATACAAGAGCCTCCATAGTTTCGCTCACTCGTCCAAAATCTTGTATATGATAAGCTGTAATATTTTTTGTTAGTAGCGAAGCATTAGTCAAAGCATAAATATCAGGTTTATCACTATAAATCCAAAACTTATTATTTGTTTTAGGATTAGCCTTTATATAATTTGTGACTTGATATTGACTCCAAGTATTTGGGTCAAAGTTATTATAATACTCTGCATTATCTTGTTTATTTTGATACCAATTAATAAAATTTTCATAATATGCAATCGTGGGATATCGCCAAAACATAAATATATACTGTGTTACCCATAATCCTAATAACAAAATAATAGTGATAATCATCTGCCGCACTTTCAAATTCCAACTCATCCAAATCAACAAAATACTAGGAGCAATAATTTGTATTAAGTAATGAGGATACGGCCTTCCTGATAACAAAGCACCAAACAAACTCCAGACAAACCACCAACGCGCAAATTTATTTTTCACATCAGTTTTTTCAAACCATATATAAATACTGCTAGCAATTGCTAGTAACAATCGTAATATCACGCCCCAAGGCATGATCTGAGTTTGAGCCACGGGCACATTCTCTTTCCAAGCTTCGATATATCCCAGATTGAACAGACCAGCAATCTTTATAAATTCAAAGAAAGCTCCTCGCCAAATAAACCAAAGACTAATCATAAGGATTGGCAATAAAAACCCAGACAATACGAGTAGAAAGTTGTAACTCATCTGTTTATACTTTCCGTATTTTTCACTTACATTTGCTATATACCCCAAAACTAATAAACAGACTATCACCTCAACACCGCTTGGAATTTTTACCATAATTGACAATCCAAACATCAGTCCTGCAATCAATAAATAGCCTATTCTTTTGCTTTTCACAAAATGCCATACGACAACCCAACCCCAAAGACTAAATAAGGTCATCACAATCTCTCCATTTACCAAATTCCCTTCAATCGTAGGTAAATTAAACAATACTGCAAATAATAGCAATGCCCCAAAGGCATAAATCCCCCCATATCTTATATTTAGCATCAGACGTCCAACCAAAAGGCCAAAAGCAATAGTTATGCCCAAGACAATAACGCTGGCACCGATTTTAAACATCTTTATACTTGGTAAGGATGCAGCCAACCAATATAAGATGGGAGTTTTATGATCAATAATATCGCGATACAAAATTTTGCCGTGATTAAGTTGTTGGCCGACTGTCAAAGTAATTGCTTCATCGTCATACCACAGGGGCTCAAAGTGTGAAGGAAGTCGGATAAGTGTTGTAAGCAACAATACCAACCCAATCCAGATATAATATCTCTTAAGCAAAAATTTATTAATTGCGTTCATATTGATGAGCCTCCTAATCTATGATACTTTAAGTTAAGTAATTTGACTTTATCTATGAAAATTGTAATCTTCGCCGGTGGAATCGGAACTCGTATGTGGCCAGTTAGTCGTGTCAAAACTCCCAAGCAATTCAATCCTGTATTAGATGGCAAATCAACTGTCCAACTCATGGTAGAACATTTTGACTCCAAGATCTCACCCGAAAATATATTCATAAGTACAAATGCAGAGTATACCTCAATTATTTCTCAAAAATTACCCCAAATTCCGGTCTCTAATATTTTTCAGGAACCTGCGATGCGTGATTTAGGTCCTGCTGTAGGTTATGCCATGGCCGTACTTAATCGCGTAGATCCCGATGAACCAGTTGCTATTCTTTGGTCCGATGATTTAATTAAAAAAAGTCAAACCTTCCTGCGAATCTTAGATTTAGCAAAAGATCTGTTAATTAAAAACCCAGAGCAAATAGTTTACATAGGCCAAAAACCATTATTTGCTGATCAGAATAAAGGCTGGATTCATTTTGGTAAACCAATCAAACACCACAATGGAATTTCAATTCATGAATTTATCGACTGGCATTATAGACCTCCGTTTGAGATCGCAGATCAATATTTCCGCAGCCTTGACCATGCCGTCAATACAGGCTACTTTGTTTCAACTCCTCGTTTTATTATGGCCCTTTATCAGGAATATGCACCGGAAGTTTTTCAAGTACTTCAACAACTTGCTAGCACATGGTCAACAGAAAAACATGAATCTCAAATTCAAGAACTATATCCAACATTGGATAAAATTAGTTTTGATGACTTGATTGTTTCCAAAACCAATCCCAAAGATGGCACAGTTATCGTAACGGATATGGGATGGTATGGCTTTGGAGACTGGGAAGCTATCAAGGAGGCCCTACAAGAATCCCCAAACGATAATGTGACAAGCGGAAATGTCCATGTCTATGAA
Organism: uncultured Gammaproteobacteria bacterium; assembly: GCA_964561945.1. Taxonomy (GTDB): domain Bacteria; phylum Patescibacteriota; class Microgenomatia; order CAYXHB01; family CAYXHB01; genus CAYXHB01. Next base: position 5,914 of record CAZLQM010000032.1, read on the forward strand.
TCCAAAGATTGTTTAATTTATAATTATACTGATCAGTTAATTACTCCAATTGGACTCGAAGGTATGGTAGTTGTAGCCACTCCAGATGCAATTATGATTTGTCCTAAGAAATCTATCCCCGAAGTCAAATCAATGCTCAAAAAATTTGCCTTAACACCTCTTGAAAAATATCTCTAATTACAACCTCTCTAGTACTTCAATTCCCAAAATCCCCAAACCCTTTGATAATCTTTTACTAGTTTCTTTAGTAAGCATCAATCGTAAATTTTTATTATTTATATCTGAATTAAGAATAGGCAAATTGTTATATAGCAAATTAAATCTTTGAGCAAGTTCATGCAAATATTCACATAGGTGATGTAAAGAAAAATCACTCCATGATTTATAAATAGCAGATGCGTATTGATTTAACCAAAATAACAATGCCTTTTCTTCATCTGCCAAATCCACCATTTCCAACTTCGTTTCTCTATTAATCTCGGACTTATCTAATAATGATTTGCATCGAGCATATGTATATTGCAAATATGGCCCAGTAAAGCCCAACAACGAGACTGATTGCTTTACATCCAATGCGATACTCATGTTAGTTGACTGCTTTAACATTGCAAACTTCAATGCACCCTGGGTAAGGGCTTCGGCAATATTGTCATTATCGTTTGAGTCACCACTGCTCAAAAGTTCATCAACCGCTTCCTTAATTAGATCTAACAATTGATTAACTGTAACGATAACTCCAGTACGCGACGATATTTTCATTCCCACCAAATTAACCATCCCCATAGCTATATGGTTCTCACGCTTAGCAATATCATCATTTAATAATTCCAGAGCTTTAAATACTACTTTGAAATACTCAGTTTGTTCATTTGCCACTACGTGTAAATTCAAATCGAATTTGTAATCATCATATTGTTGTATTGCAAGTGCCATTTCTTTAGCCTCGTATGTGGGGGTCCCCGCAGAAGTTATAAAGACACGAGTGTGTAATCCATATTTTTCTCCTTTGAAAATTGTTGCTCCTTGGTTTACTTCAAATATATCTCCAATATTCTCTAACACTATTTCTTTTCCTTTGTCTGCAACATTGGTTTCAAAATACAATTTATCATATTTCGTTCCCAGTCTATCGTAAATAGATTTAAAATAATCCAGACTCCAGCTTCGGGTTTGTAAATACAACGGAAATATGTTTTCGTCACGATTATAAAGTTGCGTATTTATATTACTAATTTCTTCTTTGTTATTTTCATATTCCTGATTTCCAAGAACATATGCTTCACCAAGGAATTTAGCTTTATCTACTAAACTTCTAGATTCAATTTCATCCAGTCTAAAATTTTGACTATCAATTAAATGCCTTACCCCATACAATGCTTTAGCTACATGGGGTCCAATATCACCTTGATAATTTGCCCTAATTACATTACCGCCTAAGGCTTCTGCAAGTTTTGCCAAGGACTCTCCTGTAACCAAGGTCCGTAGATGCCCCACGTGCATTTCTTTGTGTGTATTTGGATGGCCATATTCAATCATGATTTTCTGTCCAACCAACTTTTCTTCAATTAACTTTATATTTGTATTTTCCCACTCATTCATTTTTTCCCACCAGTAAAATTTATTAAACTTTATATTTATATACCCAGGAGTAACAACTTCAATTAGCTCGATCATCTTCATAATCTCCAAATTTTCCTTCAAATATTCCCCTAAATAGCCAGCTAGATCTACGGGATTTTGCCAATTATTTTCATTGCTTAAGGTTTGAACTTCTGTTCGTCTCCAAATTGACAATGCCACAGTCGATGTTGCATCGCACATTGATTCTTGTGAATGTGATGCCCAACCAAAAGGATTACTAATATTTGTAATCCCAAATTTGTCTTTCAAGACAGTTTTTATTTCACTATCAATTTTATCCAACATAACGCAATTGTAACAAATATCTTGCTTATCGGGAGTTCAAAATTTGTTGATATATAGATCTGGTTTTATCTGCCGTAACCTTCCATGAAAATTTTTTTACTTGATCAAATCCCACTTGTACTAGCTTTTGGCGATTAGAGTCGCTTAACTTCAATACAAATGAAATTGCATTTGCCAAACTCTTACTATCTTCATGCGCATAAATAGCAGCATCTCCGCCGACTTCAGGCAAGCTTCCATTTTTTGTAGTGACTACGGGACATCCACAGCTAAACGCTTCAAGCACAGGCAATCCAAATCCTTCATATAAAGATGGCAAACATGCCATACTTGCCATTCTATAGATACCAGCTAATTCACTAGTCTCAACGTACCCCAATAATCTTAAATATGGAGATTCTGTTGCTCGTTTTTGTAACCACACCAAGTCTTGAGTTTCAGGATGATTGACATCAATATTTTGATTTACAGCTTGTTTGCCCACGATAAGTAATGAGCATTCAATTGACTCACAAGCAGTAACTAAATTACGTAAGTTTTTATTAGGATTAACATCACCCACATAAACCACATATCTAGAGGGCAATTTAAATTTTTCATTAATTGCTTTAAGTTCATCGCTGGCCATAATATCTAATCCTTCTTGGGCAGCCAACGGGACCACAAACACTTTTTCTAACGGCACATTCAAATACTTAACAATGTCATTCCTGCTTGCTACAGAATCAGTCAGAACCGCCTTTACTGACCTTAATGCCAGTTTTTGTTTGATCAAATTTAATTTACCTCTCAACCCCACAGGATAAAGCTGAGGCAGAACCAAAGGAGTTACATCATGAATTGTTACCATCACGGGTCTTTTTTTTATGACTGGTAGAGTTGCGAAATACAAATCAAAAAAAGGATAATGTATTAACTGGACTTGCTTTGGAATTTGTCCATTTGTAATTTCAAATACTTCAGTGTCATCAATTTCAGCCAGATGAGATATTAAATGCTTCGTATACATCCCAATTCCACGGGTAGCGGATTGTCCTGCAAGTGGACTGGTATCAATGCCCACAATCATAGTTATAGTCTACCACGACAGATAGTAAAATCTCTTCATTACAACAGGTTCAATTTTTCAATTAACAGATACTAATTTTCAACTCATTTGCTACAATGTAGACAATATGTTTAATACAAAAAAAATAATTTCTTCTATATCTAAATATATATTAATTACATTGTTCAT
>CAZLQM010000033.1:0-8820 GCA_964561945.1 uncultured Gammaproteobacteria bacterium
CTTTTAAAACGGCTACCGTCTCCTCAAATAACCCTGATATCTTACCATCTTTAGTTGAAATTGTCCAACCATCATCTTCAATTATCATCTTAGGAGATCCAGATGTGTAAATCACTTCAATAGCTAAAGTTTGACCTTCATATATCACAGGTGTATTCATTACGTCGCCGACAAGATATCCAGGAACAAAAGGTTTTTCATGCAGTTCTTCACCTACTCCATGCCCAGTAAGTTCGGGAATGGCGCGCAGTCCATATTCATTTAGTGTATTCTGAATCGCCAAAGATATGTGTCCAATTCGATTTCCAATTCGAGCCTCAGCTATGGCATTATCCAGTGCAAGCTTACCAATATTTAACAAATCCATATTTTCCTTGCTCCCATTTCCCGCAATAAGTGAAGTAGAAGTATCGGTAAAATAACCTTTATACAAAAGCCCTATATCAATCGATACCACATCGCCGTCTTTAATAACTCGTTTGTTGGGGATACCGTGGACAATCCCATCATTGATATTAATACACGTAGACCAACGATAATCTTCAACAGTCTTAAAGGCACATTTGCCCCCAGTCGCGAGTAACCATTTCTCAGCTTCCTTATCAAGTTCAAGAGTTGTTATACCAGGTTTGGCTATAGCAACCACTTTTGCTAACGCATCTGCCAATAGGTGGCCTCCTTCACTCATAATTTTAATCTTGTCCTCGTAATTTATTTTTTTCATGCTTATTGTTTAAGTAATTTTCTGACTCGTAATCCAGACAATATCAATGCGTACACTTCTTCAATTGTCCCACTGGCGTCAACTGTCATTAATATTTTTTCCCTTTCATACACATCAACCAATGGTACTGTTACATTTCTGTACTGTTCTAATCTTCTTTTAACGCTCACGGGCTTGTCATCATCCCTCATAACCAAATCATCACGATCCCAATTAGCAGGTGGTGGATTGGTTCTGTTATTAAAAATTTCGCCCGTAGTTTTTGACATAACTCGGTGTTCTAATCGTAGGAGGCATTTTTCATCATCTAGTTCCAAATTTATTGCTGCATCAATCTGCGCTTCATTTTTCTTTAACCACTGCTTTAAAAAAGTCCACTGTTCTATTTGCCTTGGATAAGCATCAAATAGCAAGTTATCTTTTTTGCCTAATTTATTTAGATAATTTCCCAAAATTTCATTAACTAAATCGCTTGGCAACAATTCTCCAGCAGTTAATAATTTTCTAATTTCTATACTTGCTTCACTTGAGTCATTTGTTAAATTACGCAAAATTTGACCCATCTCAACAATTTCCAAGTTCAGTAATTCTGCTAGCTTTTTGCCTTGAGTTCCCTTGCCTGATCCCTGAGGACCAATTATCAAAAGATTCATAACCAAATTAATTTAAAGTTAACGCCATTAAATAACCTAAACAAAAGCATCATAACTACGCATTACTAGCAGTGATTCAATCTTCTTCGTCAAGTCCAAGGCGACAGATACCACGATCAAAATACTTGTGCCCCCAATTGTTAATGTGGGAATATTAAAACCAATTTGCACAATTGCAGGCATTATCGCAATCACCCCTAAGAATAATGCACCGATCAAAGTGATTCTTACCATAATATGTCCGAAATAGTTTTCGGTTGGTTTCCCAGGTCTTATTCCAGGGACAAATCCACCTTGTTTCTTTATTTGATCAGCAATTTTTTCGGGGTTAAAAGTAATTGCTGTATAAAAATATGTAAAACCTACCACTAACAAGAAATAAGTTATGTTATATATCCACCCCTGAGGGTTGAACCATCGCGCTATTGTTATTCCAACCTGAACCATAGTTGGATTTGCAGCCTTAGTTAGGAATTGAGCCAAAATAGATGGCATAAGAACCAAGGATATAGCAAAGATAATTGGAATTACACCCGCTTGATTTAACCTCAAAGGTAGATATGAAGTTTGCCCGCCAACAGATTTGTTACCTTGAATTCTTCTTGCATATTGAATTGGAATTTGTCTTACTGCCTCAGTCATAAACACAACTCCTGCAACTACGAGTAATAACACAATGGTAATTGCCAATATTTGTGTCAATTGTCCCGAATTAGCTAATTGGAAAGTCCTGCCAAGAGTTACAGGCAATCTGCCAACAATTCCAGCAAAAATAAGCAACGAAGTCCCATTACCAACTCCGTATTCACTTATCATGTCTCCCAGCCACATCACAAACATAGTTCCAGTTATCATCGTCACCATCAATGCAATCACAGACAATGGATCAAAATTATTAATAATTCCTTGATTCTTTAATAAATTAAACATCACAATCGACTGCAATGCGGCCAAAGGCACAGTTAATAATCTTGTATATTGATTCAATTGTGCTCTACCTATCTCTCCCTCTTTGGACAATTCTTCAAGTTTGGGAAAAATCACTGTCATTAATTGGATAATAATTGAAGCATTAATATAAGGTCCTAGTCCTAACGCAAGAATTGAAAACTTAGCCAGAGTCCCTCCCGAAAAGATATCCAAAATCCCCAAGAATTGATTACCTTCAAATAATCTTTTCAAATCATCAATATTAACTCCAGCAGCCGGCACATGAGCTACAAACCTAAAAATTACAATTAGTCCTAGAGTTATAAGTATCTTCTTACGCAAATCTGGTAAACGAAAAGCTTTTACCAATGGAAAAAGTACCTTCATGCTTCTATTGTATACTGCCTCCAGCATCATTGATCAACTGTGCAGCCTTTGCACTTGTTGGAAGAGCGATTGTGAGAGGGATAGTTAACTTACCATTTGCAACGACTTTGATCTGTAAGTTTGGATTTTTGGGATTTGCAGATATTTTACCGGCCTTGTATAAGCTTTCTGCTGTCACTACAGACTTTGGTTCTAAATCCGCAAGCGTACTTAATGTTACCAATACAGTTTTTTTTGCAAGCGTTTTAAATTTCCCTTTACCACGCAACAGAGGCAACCTTTGTAATAACGATTTTTTAACTTTAGTCCCCATAAAAGCTGGATGAATCTTCCTTCGAGCCTTTTGACCTTTTTGCCCACGTCCCACTGTGTGAAATCCCTTACCAGACCCAGCGCCACGACCCAGCCGTTTCTTAGATTTATCGGTTGTAGATGGTAATGAACTTAATGAGATCATGTTAGCTTTTCTTTTCGTTTAACGGTTTTAATTGTTTAAGAGCTTCAATCGTACAATACACATTGCTAATTTTATTATTAGTTCCCAATATTTTTCCTACGACATCTTGAACTCCAGCAGCTTCTAACACAGTCCGGACCGCCCCGCCTACAATCATACCGGTACCTGATTTTGCTGGTTTCATCAATACCAAAGCAGCACCATATTTATGCTCAACTTGATGAGTGATTGTTTGACCATCTAGTGGAACGTCGATCATGTTTTTCTTAGCTGTCGCAAATCCTTTTTTAATACAACTGGATACGTCAGGACCCTTACCCAAACCTACTCCGACCTTGCCTTTACGATCTCCCACCACAGTAAGTGCCGAAAAACTCATTTGGTTTCCGCCTTTTGTTTTTTTCGAAACTCGCTTGATCTGTACAATAGACTCAGCAAATTCGCTATTTTGATTGTCATTTGATGGTGAAAATGAATATGCCATATAAATAAATTAAAAAATTAACCCAGCGTCTCTTGCTGCCTCAGCCAAGGTTTTTATTCTACCATGATATGCTTTGTTTCCACGATCAAAAACTACGGTTTTAACCTTAGCTTTAATAGACGCTTCAGCAATTGCTTTGCCAACCGCCGCCGCACCTTCCATCTTGGTTCCAGTTATTTTTTGATCTGATAGAGCCACAATAGTTTTCTTTTGCACATCATCAATAACTTGGGCATAAATATATTTATTGGTTCGATGTACAGACAGTCTAGGTCGACTAGTTGTCCCAAGAATTTTGCGTCTTACGCGCAAAAGTCTACGTGCTTTAGATGATATTCGGTTTACTTTTGTCATAATAATTATGCTTTGGCAGCTTTACCAGCCTTTCTTCGGACAACTTCATTAAGGTATCGAATTCCTTTACCCTTATATGGTTCTGGGGGGCGGACCGCTCGAATCTTTGAGGTGATTAATCCTACTTGTTGCTTATCATAACCTTTTACTACAACTATGTTTTGACCTTCAACCAAAAAACTAACTCCATTAGGAGGTGTAATTAAAACTGGGTGAGAGTAGCCGATACTAAGATGCAACGCATTTCCTTCCATCTTTGCTCTATATCCAGTTCCTATTAATTCTAGCTTTCTTTCCCAACCATTTGATACACCTTCAATCATGTTGGCTATTGTAGCCCTCATCATTCCATGACTAGACTTAACAGGTTTTTGTTCATTGTCCCGGCTCAAAGAAACTACGCTGTCTTCTGTTTTCACATTTATCCCATGAGGAATTTTTTGAGTTAATTTACCTAGTGTCCCAGACACGCTAACAACACCCTCATCAATCGATAAAGTTGTATTGTTAGGTATGTTTATAGGTTTTAGTCCGATTCTTGACATAGTGTTTACCAAATATGACAAATAATTTCTCCGCCAACTTTTTTGTTTTTTGCATCAACATTTGTCAAAACGCCCTTCGATGTAGAAATCACAGCAATTCCATAACCATTCAACGGTGCCTTAATATCTTGGGCTGACTTATAGACCCTTCTTCCAGGGCGAGAAATTCTTTCTATATGTTTTATAGAAGGTAGGCGGTTGTTATATCTTAATTCTAAGACAATTTTCTTTTTAACTTCATCAGTATCATCAATCTGATATTCAACTGCAAATTTGTGATCAATCAACACATCTGTAATGGCTTGCGCCATTTTTGAATAAGGGAAAGTCACTTGCTTAAGGTTTGCTCCATAAGCGTTGCGTATACGAGTTAATGTGTCTGAGATGGGATCGCTTAACATATTTATAAATTATTTTTTTACCAAGATGCCTTAGTAACTCCAGGTAGATTGCCCTCTTGAGCTTCTCTCCGGAAACATAACCGACATAGTCCAAAATCGCGGATGTAGCCTCTGGGCCTTCCACAAAGAACGCAACGATTGCGATGTTGAACTGGTGATTTAATTTTTAGGCGGTTGTTTTTGACCACCATTGATGTTTTAGCCATATATTATTTTTTTGCAAATGACATACCTAGTAACTCAAGCAGATGTTTTGCTTCATCGTTTGTCTTTGCACTAGTCACGAATGTTATCTCTAACCCGTGGACACGCTCGATTTTACCATAATCTATCTCAGGGAAAACCGTCTGTTCTTCGAGTCCAATGGTATAGTTGCCACGACCATCAAAACTTTTGTTACTGACTCCTTTGAAATCACGCAGTCTTGGCAATACTAGATTGAACAGTTTTTCCATAAAGTCATACATCTTGGCCTTCCGCAAAGTTACTTGAACTCCAATTGGTACTCCAGCCCGCAATTTAAAACTTGCAACCGCCTTTTTCGAAAGAGCAATTCTGGGCTTTTGTCCGGTAATTGCAGATAATTCGTTTACAGCTTTATCGATAATTGTTTTATCCTGTACAGCTTGACCTAATCCGATGTTTACCACGATTTTATCAACCTTGGGAACTGAATAAGTATTCTTTAACTTCAAATCTTTCATCAAAGTCTTAGTAATTTCTGTTTGGTATTTTTGATAGAGTCTCATAATTATTTATTTTTCTTAACTGGTTTTTTAATTTCTTTAACAATCTTTTTATCTTCTTTAACCAAATTAACATTTGATATGTGAATCGGTTTAGTTATCGTAACTACTTTTCCTGGTTGTCCAGGAGTAGCCTTTCGATTCCGTTGCCTTTCATTAACTCCTTCAACTACCACGTGGGTATAAACTTTTGAAAGACTACGCCCTTTGCTTGTTGCACGTAATAACTTCATCACGGTGCCAGTTTTGCCTTTGGCATCTCCGGAGTTAACTTTGATTTTGTCGCCTATTTTAATAGTCATAATGATTTATTTACAGCACCTCCGGTGCTAATGAACAGATTTTGTCATAACCTAATTCTTTGAGTTCTCTTGGTATAGGACCGAATATCCGAGTTCCACGGGGATCTTTGGTTTTTGGATCTATGACGACTGCAGCATTTTCGTCGAATCGAATATAAGAGCCATCGACTCGTCCGATTTCCTTACGGGTCCGAACAATTACAGCTTTGACAATTTCGCCATCTTTAACTGCACTATGAGGGATTGCTCCCTTGACTACAGCTGCGACTACATCACCAACGGTGCCAACGCCTTTGTTGCCTTTTCTGACGCCAATGACATGAAGTTTTTTTGCTCCAGAGTTGTCGGCCAAAAATATAACAGATCTTAGTTGAATCATATAGGTTTATTTATTTGCTTTGTTTTTAACTGTTTTTTTATTAGATTTATTAACTGCTTTAGTTTCAACAACTTTGTCAGCTTTACTTTCTTTTCCCTTTGTTTCAGTTTTTTTACTAACTGCCTTGTTTTCTTTCTTTTTAATATCTCGACCAACGACTTCAATTACTTTCCATCGTTTAAGTTTGCTAATAGGCTTACAGGGAATAAATTTCACAGTTTCTCCTAAATCTATTTCCATTTCATTGTGGACTTGATACTTCTTGGTTCTAGTTAGCAATTTTTGATAGATAGGATGCTTAAATCTTCGACGTACAATAACCGTCAAAGTTTTAGCTAATTTATTAGAAATGACTTGTCCTTCGAGAGTTTGCATAATTATTTTTGTTTTTTCTGAGTAATTAACGTTTTGACGACAGCTAATTTGTGTTTCATTTTTTTGGCTTCGCGCACATTTTTTGTTTGACGACTCATAACACTCATCATGGTTTGCATAATTTCTTTTTCCAAATCTTTTACCATGACTTCAAGTTCAGAAACTGATTTTGTTGTTAATTGTTGTTTATCGTTAAGTTTTAACATAATTTACAAAGACCAGGTATTATAACGCGATATAGTCTTTAGTTACAATCTTGGTTCGAGTAGGAAGCTTATGACCTGCTCGTCTTAATGCTTCATTGGCAATTTCAGGGGAGACGCCAGAGATTTCAAAGATAATATTTCCAGGTCTAACCACAGCAACATAGCCTGCCACATCTCCTTTACCCGAACCCATGCCCACGCCCAAACCTTTGGCTGTAAATGGTTTAGCTGGGAAAATTCTTAGCCATACTTTACCGCTTCTTTTTGTGTAGTGAACAATCGCACGTCGAGCCGCTTCAATTTGAGCAGCAGTTAGCCAACCGCGATCCAGAGTTTTCAATCCAACTTCACCAAAACTTACTTTACTGCCCGCAACTGCCCAACCACCCATTTTTCCACGGAACTGTTTTCGATATTTTTGTCTTTTAGGTTGTAGCATACAAATTAATTTGTTGGTGCTGGCTTGTGAATCCAGACTTTAATTCCCACATACCCAGATTGGGTGAGAATAGGATAACGTGTAAAATCAATATCAGCCCTAATTGTTTGGCGAGGAACACTGCCATTTGAGAACATCTCAGTTCTACCAATCTCAGCCCCTCGAATTCTACCAGAGATTACAACTTTAATCCCCAAAGCGCCTGAAGCCATGACTTGATCCATCACCTTACGAATCACTCTCTGATGAGGAATCCTGCGAGCAATTTGATCAGCAATTCTCAAGGCCATAAGTTTGGAACTAAATTCAGGGACTTTTACTTCTTCAACAGATAATTCGATATGCAAAGAAGTATCTTTTGGTGTCACTTTTAATAACGACTCAATTTGTTTTCTTAATTCCATGATTCCGACCCCACCTCGACCGATAACAACTCCAGGTCGCGATACGTAAATACGGATGAGTATTTGCTTAATTGACCTCTCAATATCCACATCCACTAGACCCGCAGGTCTGAGTTTTTCCTCTAAGAATTTGCGTAATTCTATATCCTGCATTAACAACCTCCGATACTCACTTCCCGTAGCAAACCAACGAGATTTCCAAGTAAATTGAGATCCAAGGCGGAATAGGTAAGGATGTATTTTTTGGCCCATATATTATTTTTTATTTGATTTAGATTTAACGTTTGTATTTACTTCATTTACTTTTTCGACTTTAATATTTTTGCTCTTTTTATTCGCAGATTCCAAACTAGTCTCAGCTTTAACCGGTTTATTTACAAGGGGAGTTACTTTTGGGGCTACAACTTTTAATTCCATGCGAATATGGGATGAATATTTCTGAATGGGATGAGCTTGGCCTCGAGAGATTGCTCGAAATCTTTTGGCTACAGGTCCTTCTTCTATTAGCAATTTACTAATTATCAGCTTTCCATTTGTTCCAACTTGGGTAGCATTAGCAATTGCTTGACGTAAAACTAAACCAATTGGTTCAGCTGCTCGCCTTCGAACAAATTGTAACGAAGCCAATGCCCATCGGGCATCTTTGCCGCGGACCAGATCGGCTACTTCACGCAATTTGCGAGGGCTCATACGTATATAGGTTCTTGATGCTTTTATATCCATAAATTTCTAGGTTTTAGTTAATACTCTCTTAACAACTTGACCGTGTCCTCGGAAATTCCTAGTTCCTGCAAATTCGCCAAATCTATGTCCAACCATATCTTCTCTTACAAATAATTTAATAAAATCTTTGCCGTTATGGATTTCCCACCATTTACCAACAAAATTAGGATGAATTTGTGATGCGCGCTGCCAAACTCTAATCGGAGTTTGTTGGTTACCAGCATTTTCAACGCTAGCCTTGCTTAGCAGACGAGCACTTACGTATGGACCTTTTTTTGATGAACGTGACATATATTATTTGCTTATTTTAG
>CAZLQM010000034.1:0-8563 GCA_964561945.1 uncultured Gammaproteobacteria bacterium
CGAACCTTCATGAGCGGTTTTGGAGACCGCCATCCTACCATTGAATGACGCCCCTGTATGGTAAGTGTGTTTACTTATGTGATTTTATCATTATTCTGAGTGTCTGTAAGTAAGCGATGTTTGGTGGTTTAATATGTCTGATTTAAGGTTGCGTTTGCTATTTGTAGTCAATTTCGTTATATTAAAGTTGGTTTTATGAGTGCACTTGATTTTATGTATGTAAGTTTTGGAGTGGCGAGTTTGTTGGTGGCGGGTGGAGTTGTGATGATTTTGGTTAAAGTTAGGCGAACTCTAATAGGGGTAGATTTGATAATCAGAGAAATACATGCATTGACTTTGGTTCCTGGTAAATTAAAAGTTGGACTATGGAGCGGAGTATCGACTGGTATGGCGTGGTTGGCAAATAAGTTAAAAGGAGGTGATGAAAATGAATGAAAGAAATTCAAGCTGGGGTAAATTGGTTATTTTTGGACTATTAGGGTTTTTGGTGGGAGTTATAAGCACGTATTTATCTCAAGAAGATAATCGAAAGCAAGTGAAGAAACTTTTGGAAGAAGGAAAGGAAGTGTCTAGGGATAAGTTTAATCAATTAAATAAGAAGGTCATTAGGCTTAAGAAGAAAGGCCAGAAACAGATTGTAAATAAACTAGAGCTAGCAGCCAGTAAATTAAATCAAGTTAAGTAATTCTAGATATTTTAGGATTAGAATTGCTTTAAATAAGTATGTTTGTGTTGGATAAATGAGTTATAGAAATGACGATTGAATAAGTACTTAGGTAGAAAATATATTAAATTACATCCTATAATTTGACAAACAGTAAATTATGTTATATTATACGTCTTAATTCAATTATATGAAGCGTTTAAATTCAATTTATCAAAGTTCATTGACTCTTTTGTCTGCAGTCGCATTTATGACTTCTGTGGGATTAATGCCTGCAAGTAGTGTATTGGCAAATGAAGTCCCAAGTTTCCCAAGTTGTACTACCCTTACTAGTAACCCTGGTAATTGGTCGACTCAAGATGGGGGAACTCATCATATTCCTGGACAAGAGGCTCCAATCGCTGGTGTTGATAATGTTTACTTTATTAGTAATGATAATTTTGTACAATGTCTGTGTCCTGTAGAAGGTAACGGAATTCAAACTGTATGGTGGAATGCAGATCAATTAAGTGAAGAAGAAAAGGGTACATATGTAAGTCAAGGTTGGTTTAAATTGTCAGGTAGTGATTGGAATTTGCGAAATCATTCGTATTTGGCTAAAAATAGTGAATATAATTGTAAGCCTGTAGCGACTCCTACACCAACCAATAATCCAACACCTACTCCAACTACACCTCCTTCAAATCCGCCAAGCAATCCACCTAGTAGTCCAGTTTGTGAGGATAAATTGCCTGAAGCGCCAACTTTGTTGTCAGTAAATCAAAGTGGTAAAGACGGTGTAGAGTTAATTTGGAGTCAGCCTGATGCAAATGTAGAGTATTATATGATTAGTTATGGTCTTGAATCAGGTAAATATATTTTTGGAGTACCTAATGTTGGTAAAGTAACAAGTTTTCGAGTTGGAAGTTTGGATTTGTCTAAGAAATATTATTTTGTAGTAAGATCCCAAAAGGGTTGTGTGTCTTCAAATGCTTCGAATGAATTGTCATTTCCTAAGGGAAAAGTAAAAGCAGCTGCTTTGGCTAATACGTCTTCTAATTCAGTTACCAATCAAGTACTTGCCGCTCTGGCTGGATTGGCCTTGACTGTATGGGGTGGAGTATATACATACAGGACTACACGAAATAAGTAATTTCGTCATACTTCAGTTTGATCAGAGTGAAAGTGTTTGGTTTTTGTTAAGATAAAGATATGAAAATTATTAAAATTTTGTTAGGTTTATGGATTTTGTTTGGTGGCGTTTCTATAAGTGGATATAGTGCGTATCAATTATGGAATAGTCTGAATAATGCAAGTAGTGATGTAGTTGCAAATGTAGAAAGTGAGAGAGAATGGGAAGTCTTAGATACAGTACCGACAAAGGTATTTTTACCTACTCTGGATATAGATTTGGAAGTGGTACCTGGACAAATTATAGGGAATAACTGGGAAGTATCAGAAACAAAAGCTAATTATTTAGTTGGATCAGGAGTAGTTGCTAAGCCTGGGAATATGGTAATATATGCACATAAGAGACCTGGGATGTTCGTATCACTTCATAAAATTAAAGCGGGAGATCAAGTGGTAATTGAGTCAAGAGATCTGGTGGCTATATATACTGTAGTGGATGAGTTCGAGACTCATGCGGGGGATTTGGGAATAGTTGATGATTCTGATACGACCGAGTTGACTCTGTATACTTGTAATCGCTGGGATGATTCTACAAGGTATGTAGTTAAGGCTAGATTAAGTCATTATTATGCAAGTGGTTTGGGTGGAATAATTGCTCGAAATGAAACTTCAATTTGACGAAGTGGTGGATATGACATAGAATACGGTGACTAATATGTATAAATACATGGGGGCATTAGTATTATGTTTGGTATTGTTGTTGAATTTTGGTTTGGCGGAGTCTGTCCAAGCAAATGCGGAACCGCCTCATTTTTTTAGAGATTGTTCTAAAGAAAATAAAGAAGGAGATTTGAGTTACCCATATGGAAGTTATACAACTCCAGAATTAGGATATTATGTAAATGGCAAAAACGATATTTATGAATTTGGGATTTGGAATTATTATCAGTGTGTGTGTGCTGTTGGTAATAATGCAAGTGTGCAGGCTAATTGGTGGAAAGTGGATGGGGTAGATGAGGCAATCATTCAGAGTTATGTGAATCAGGGCTGGGTGAGAGCAAATGGATTGGATTGGAATATGAGAGCAGGAAGTTATTTGGTTAAGAATAATACTTATACATGTGGAAATAATAACCCAACCCCAACTGGCTGGATTACACCCACATCAGTTCCAAGTCCAACTATGTCTGTGGTTCCCACTCCGACTGTTACGCCTGTCGTTGAAAAGAACGAATCTGGTAGTGGTATTGGCGGACCAATTAATCATAGTGCTCCTGTTTGTAATGATCCTGTGCTAAGAGCACCTGTGGTTGTATCTGTAGTTAAAAGCGACAAAGATTCAGTAGATTTAGCGTGGACAAATGTTCAGGAGGCTGATGATTATATGATTAGTTATGGGGTAGAAAGTGGTAATTATATTTATGGAGTACCAAGCACTGGGAGGGTAACAAGTTATAGAATTGGAGCTTTGGATTTGAATAAGCATTATTACTTTCAAGTCCGTGCGATTAGAGGATGTATGCCTGGTGACCCCTCAAATGAATTGGAATATCCTCAGTCTTTGGCAATTGGTGGACAGGTATTGGGATTGGCAGCTACAAGCGGGATTGAATTAGGATTGTATGCGATGGTTGTCGGATCTGGGATTTCTAGTGCTGTTTGGTTGTGGCGAAGATATGCGAAAACGATTTAGAGGAAAATGGGAAGAGATAGAATGGTGGTTAGGTGTATGGATGATTTTAACCTTGATTGGAAGTAGTGTTCGATTAGTGCAAAATTATTGGTTACCTAATGTGTCTGCATCATATGCCATTGAATCAGCAGCGTATGTGCCTACGCGTATAATGATTGCCAAAATTAAATTAATCAGTGATTTGGTACCACAACCTATTGTTGATAAGGATTGGTTGATTGCTGATACTCAAGTTAATTACTTGGTAGGTTCGGGAAACTTGGATAATGGGAATATGGTTTTGTATGCACATCGTAAACCTAGTCTGTTTGGCCGGTTACATGAATTGAAAAAAGGTGATTTCGTGACAGTAACTGGGTCGAAGGATAAAGTGGCTTATTATGAAGTTGTTGAGTCATACACAACAACTGCTAAGGATTTGGATATATTAGAAAATATGCAGGAGAGTGTGTTAACGTTGTTCACTTGTGATGGATGGAATGATAGTAAAAGATGGGTAGTAAGAGCGAAGAAAGTTAACGATCAAGTTGATTCCGAGGAGTATCTTGTTATTTGAGCTTAGCGTGGGTGATGTGTTGGTTATGTGTGCGACATGTGTTGCAGTATTTCTTGAAATTAAAGTCTTTGAGGGTTTGGCCTTTGACTTGGAGTTTGGTTTTATTCGCGAGAGCTGTGTAATTGATAGAATCACATTTTTCGCATTTGAGACCTACGAGTTGTGCTGGACCTTTTTTCTTGGCTGCCATATATATAAGTTCTTATAACTAGGGTGTATTTTACCTCAAACATAGGCTGGGATGCAATGGAGAGATTGGTAGGAGGTTGGAGATTACGGCCAGGGTTGGTCGTCGACGTATATTTGTTTGAGAACTGCATTGCCTTGGTCATCAATCATAACTTTGGCAAAGGAATCTTTGTTATTGAAGCTGAAGTTTTTGCCTTTGCCTTCGGGTATGAAGTATTGTTCGATGCCGTAGATGAGTTCGATTTGAGAATAATCTCTGTATCGAGGATTTAGATTTGAATTATTTCGATCATTACCACCGCTTATAACTTTGGCTTTAATATAGATTTTGCCATCTTTAGGATGGTTTTTGTGAATTTTTGTAGCTGACCAACTTGAACGCATATTGTATAGTTCAACATAAACTGTGTCTTGGTTGTTTATTGGGCTAAGGGCAAGATAGTAGGGGAGACTGGAAATGTCATATTGGAAAGTAACATAATCGCCACGCAAGAAATCACGGGGGTCAACGGGACGGATTTTTAGAATTACTTCAGTTCCGCCTGAGAGAATTGAGTATTTGAAGATAATAATGAAAAGAATAATCATTATTTGGATAGTAATGGCGATGATGTATTTGGTTAGTTTGGTAGACATGTTTAGGATTGATTTGGGTTTGAGTTTTGGATATTTTGGAACATTAGTTTGCGGGCTTTTTCCATAAACCAGCCGATTGCAAAAAGCAGAATTCCGGCACTGATAAAGAAGACACTTTTATCAAGGAAAGTAAAAAACCAATCAAAGTATTTGGCGATAACGAAAAGAACTAAAAACAATGATCCGAGGTTAATTAGCCAAGTTTCGCGACGTAGATATCCTGAGAACAGCAATCCCAATAGTTCAAAAAATAATATGATATTGAATACAATAGCCCATGCGATACCTGTCGGTGAAAGGTTGCCACTAGTGGAGGAGTAATAAGTGTAACTTCTTTTGATAAAAATAGCTTGTTCGGGTAAGAACAAAATGAGGCTAAAGAGAGAAAGCAGAGTGATGATGATGATGACTTCGGGGACATTGATAAGTTTTTTGAAAATAGTGTAAATAGTGGTGGATAATAGTGTGGTGAATAAGATCAGTATGGAAATAGTTAATTGCCATGATGTTAGTAATGATTTGCCTTGGGTAGTTTCATCCAAAACATGAAGGCCTGTTTGGATTGATAAGAAAAATAGCATTGCTGTAAAAATGAATATTCCGAGTAGTTGATATATAAGTGAGAAGCGTTTGTATCTGAGTTGCGTATTGTGTAGGAGCCCAACTATGAAGAAAATTAGTGCCACAAATGATAGTCCTGTGAGGAGTGCAAAAGGTGTGATTTTATTAGGTTCTATCCATAAATAAATTTGATATTGCCACCAAGTTAAAATTCCTAGGAGACAAAAAATTAATGTGTAAATGGTTTTGTAATAATATGTGATGATGAATCCAATGATAGAAGTGATCAAAATAATTGTGTGCCATGAAAGTGGATCATTGAGGTTGCGGTTAAAAGCTGTAAGGGTGACGCCAAGGGAAAGAAGGGACAGTAAGAGAAAAAATTGGCTAAATGCGTCTTCTTTGGAAAGGGCAATGGATAGATACCAGTTGGGGTTTTGCTCGGGAGTAAGAGATTTGGATCGGTTGTGTAAATGTCGGTAAATTACAATTATAATCCCGATTGGTCCTAATAATAATATAAGTAGTATATCTAGCATATTGTTAATAATAATCTTTAAATTCTGGTGGGATTCTTTTACGAATGATAAGTGCTGAGGTGAAAGTTAAGGCTGTGGTAAATAAGAGTAATAAGGATGAAGTGAAGAGGAACGAGTGATATCGAGATAAAGTAAAGAGTTCAAATGGATGACCAATGAGGGCAATAAATCCTAGAGCAATGGCAAGGGAAAAGAGTGCGTAGGAGTTAATTGCAAATCCCATGAAGAGAGTCCCCGTCATCCAAAGGATAAATCCATCAGGCCAGTTAGTTCTGATGTTAAACATTTGACCGACTAAAAAAATTCCGCCTCCAAATATAATTGCACCGAGTAAAATTAAGGTCTCTCCTGTTTTATTTAGTTGTGATTTTTCTTTGATAATCCAACCTAATGTGTAAGAAATGAGCATGGAGGTGATGATGATAATGATTTTGTTAAGGCGAGGAATACCTTGCCAGTTGGAGGCAATTAGTGAAAATATTCCTGCTCCAATGAGCAAAGCCCCGATGGTTACAATGATTCTTATGGTTCGTTTGGAGGTATCTTCTTTGTGTTCTTGGGTTTCGATTTTTTGGAAGTTAGATTGAATAGTTTCGATTGAAAACCCTTGGCCAAGTAAATTGGCGTAGATTTCTTCTTTAGACTGACCTAATGAGAGTGAAGATTGGATGTTATCGGCAAGATTGGGTTCATCCATAAAATTTGAGACAATTACAGTTTAGACTGATTGTGAGAGATTATCAATCTTAGGAAAACTATTGGGGTGTGGAGAGTAAACTATTTTAGTCCAGGGGATTGAAAGAGGAGACCTTCCCGCTTACTTTTGTTGCGGGGACGCTCTACTATTGATAAGTGGTAGAGCTTTGTCTGTATTTGGATTTTGATTTGAGCCGACATCGGGGATTGAACCCGAGACCTCATTCTTACCAAGAATGCGCTCTACCACTGAGCTATGTCGGCAGGGTTGAATTTTTAATATGAAGTCTTGAGGTTCTTTTTATTTTAATAAACTGAAGGGTTTCCTCGACTTTGATTGAAATGGTATAAGATATGTTGTGCCGTGGGTAGGATTCGAACCTACGTAGTCGTATGACGCCAGATTTACAGTCTGGTGCGATTGACCGCTCCGCCACCACGGCTTTTTTTGAGCAAGATACAAATGTAATTAATCAATAATTTTTGATTGATTAGGATTACCTAAAGGATTATACAATATTTGTTATGGTTTACGGTATTGATGAAGTTGGTCGTGGAGCCTGGGCGGGACCATTGATCGTAGCTGGAGTAAGCTGTCAATGGCAAAAAAAATTTGAGTTTGATGATATAAAGAAAATTTGGAGGCTCAATGCAGATCAAAGTATTGTTGTGACTGATTCAAAAAAGTTAAATAGAAAATCACGAGAGTTAAGTGCCAAGTGGTTAATGTGTAATGCAAGCTATCGTATTGGAATGGATTCGGCAAAAAACATAAATAAGTTTGGGATAAGGAAGGTTTGGGATAGGCTAGTTGAGGATTTAGTTAAGGATGAAGATAGTGAGGTTGTTATTGATGGAGAGTGGAAACCTGGTGGTTTGGAGAATGTGCGAAATTTGGTGAGGGGAGATATGTTAGTGTGGGAGATTGCTGCAGCTTCGATTATTGCCAAAGTTTATCGGGATAACTTGATGGCAAATTTAGCTAAAAAATATCAAGGTTATGGTTGGGAGCGTAATGTTGGATATGGAACTAGGGAACATCGAGAGGCGATTAGGCAGTTGGGGTTGAATGACCAGCATCGGGAGTTGTGGGTGAGGAAGGTGTTGGGTAGTTGTTGATAATGTCTGCAAGGTTGGTATGTTTTTGGAAGTCGGGGTTTTGGGTAATTTGTTGGTAATGAGCAGTGCGTTGATGGTAGTTTGCAAGGTCTTGTCGTAGGGTGGGATATTGAGAAAGTTTTTCTAAATTGGGGTTATCTATATCAAAATCCGAGTCGCTAAGTGAGAGTTGAATATATTTTTCGAGATATTTTTTTGATTCTGTTTCTGACTTAAGATATTCGTTTGCATGATAGTATTCTAGGCTGGGATTGGGTGAGTTAATTTTGCGTGCTTTATTAAGTTGGTGTTGAGCGAATTGAGCTGAGAGGTCTGGAGAGATTTTTGCACCGTGATGATATAGCATAAAAATTGCTCGGAAAAGATTGGGATCAGATTCATTATTTGGTATTTCTGAAAGACCTTTTGCTAATGCTTGTTGACGGAGAAGTTGTGCTTGGGATGAGGTAAGTCCATCTATCGGTAAATTTATGGCTACTTGGTCTACTGTGTTGATATATGAAGTGATATCTCCTTGGTTAAGAGATTCTTGTGCTTGGTTTAAAACTAAATCTGCAAGTTTCCAGTGGGATTGTAGGGTTGCTTCATATAAGTCTTGTTGAGTGTAGAGATCGGATTCGTATATTTCTGATTTTTGAAGTTCTGACATTCGAGTTAGTCGCTGACTAAGGATTTTTTCAGGACTGGGGTTTAATAGTTCATGAGTTTGAATTTCATTCATGGAATGTAGCTATATTTAATGTTGGGAGCCGTCTCCGGGATTCGAACCCGGGACCACCTGTTTACAAAACAGGTGCTCT
>CAZLQM010000035.1:0-8070 GCA_964561945.1 uncultured Gammaproteobacteria bacterium
TATTATGAATATTAAGAGTATGAAAAAAATGATTTTGGTTGGATTGTTGTTGGTCGTAGGGGGGGTAGGTGTGTTTGTGTTTAATTTAGATAAGAATAAGGATAAATCTACAAATCAGAATAATTTAGATAACCTAGATGTAACGGATTCTCCGATCGCTGTGGAGACACAGGATGAGGAACTAATTGATCAAGGGGATTTGCCTGAGGAAGTTGTTTTTAAATATGACAAACTTAGAGCGGAAGCCGAGAAGGCTGGGATAAATGTGATAAAAGTTGATACTAATGGTAAAAAGTCTTTGGATTATGAAAAGTTAAATGAGTATGAAGAGTATATGCGAACAGAAGGTACGACGTATGTAAGTGCAGAAAGTATTGTGATTTGGTTTGAGAATTTTCCTTCAGATTTGTATAGTCTTGAGGAGCGGCAAAAAATTGCTTTTGAAATCTTATCTGGACTTAGAGACAGAATTGAGGTTGGAGAAATAACAATGAAAGAGGCGGGTGATATTATAAAACAAGACACAAGTCTTAAAGATATTGATGAGGCTTGGATGTCTAATGCATATAGAGAGATTCTATTTGCAAAAAAAGATGGAGGGACATTTTTTGATCCTGAAGTTGAGAATTTGCTCTGGAGTATGAAGCCTGGGGAACTCAGTCCAGTATTAACAGGCAGAAAAGTAATTAGCAACAATAGCATGCCTGATGCATATTATATGGTTCTTAAGGTGCATGCACATGAAGAAAAAGAATATGATAGTTATAATGGTTTCTTAAATTCTCAATGAAAAAGATAAATATTTTAATTGGTTTTTTGTCGGTATTTGCTAGTTTGTTTGTGGTGTTTCCAGGTGTGGTGAGTGCAAATCTCCCTGGGACTGCAAGAGGATATGTTGAGGTGGTTTATCCAAATGGAAGTAAGGGATATGGTGCGAATGTAGTGGTTAGTAAAATAACTGGAAGCAATGATCCTGCTCCAACGCATTATGCTACATCGAAGACGTCGTGGGAGGGAAAATATAATTTTGAAAATTTTCCTGATTTAAATGGTTATAACAGTAGTATGCAGAATTATTTGTGTAGAGGAGCTGTGGGTGGGATTCATGAGAATGCAACACTTTGTACTTATGATGGAACTACCGATGGGGGTGCAATAATTGATGTTAGTCAGTTGCCTGATTGTACGCAGGCACAATACGATGCTCACTATCCTTACTGTGGCGCGAATTGTAATCAGAATAATCATAGGTTCAGGTTAGATATTAGTACTTATGTCCCACCGAGTGGATATGAGGTGGATATGGAGAGTCCAGATAATGATTGGGAGACGGATAGTTATGGTATGCCTAACGATGGATTACTGAATATAGGTGATGTTATGACGATTAAGCTTAAGGTGCGTCCTCCAGCACCTACTTCAACTCCTACTCCCACTCCAAGAATTACGGCTGATATAACTGTATTTGGAGGACAATTGTTTGAATCGGATACAACAAGAGTTCCATATAGTATTCCAAAATATCGAGTAACTCAGTCGAATACTGATTTTGTGGTACTGAAGGCTGAAGGTTTTTCAAATGGTATATCTAGTCGTTTGAATTTGGAGTGGTATAGATCTCGTGTGAGTCCTGCTTGTTGGATTGGAGCGGCAGCTTGTGCAGGAACTACTGAAACATGGTTTGTAGATAAATCAAAAAATAATACAACAACTATTTATTCAAATTTTTATCCTAAAGTGGTGGGTTCATATTATGTAGTTGTGAATGCATCAAGTCCTTCTAGTGTGAATGTATGGTGTAGTGGTAATCCATTTGTAAGCTATCCATATAGTACAATACAAGATTGCGGGGAATCGAGTAGGTTGTGGATTGAAGTGGTTCCTCCTGTTCCGACTCCTACACCTCAAGTTGTTGTTGCGTGTGATGTTGGGGATTGTAGGGGAAATGTTTATCAATGTGCTGATGATCTTTCTGGTGTAACTGTGTTTGATTGTAAAACTCCTAGTCAAGTTGTTGGATCTGTTGGTGTGGCAAGTGGGGCGCCTGCAGATGCCAATATTACTTGCAGTTATTGTGGGTACACTCCAACTCCTGTACCACCGACAAGACCTCCGACAATTCCACCGCCGACTATTACTCCTACTTTTACGCCTACTCCGACCCCTGCACCTAAGACTTGGAGAGTGAGTGTGGATGTGAACTGTGGGTCAGGGAATGTGGTATATGTGCCACTGAGTGCTGAGATAATAGGAGATAGTAATGGTACTGATAGTGGTGGAGTTAATGCACCTGTGATTCCGTCCTCGGGTCTGGCCCAGTGTGGTGATGGTGCTAATTACTCAAAGGTAGTAGTGACCAGTCGAAGTTATGCAGATAGTTACACCCTAAAGGTCAGGGCGACTTCGAATAGGTTAAATGGTGTGCCTGGGGCAGTAGATGTAGGTGATGGAAAATATCGTTTGGATCTGACTGGTACGTATAGTTGGTCTCGGAGTACGGCTGCTGGTAATATTACTAAGACATTTACAGTGCCTGATGCTGCTAGATCTAAGATTTGTGGACCAAGGATTACCCCTGAGCCAAACAAACCTTGTGCTCCGTCTGCTATCACTCCGATTACTGCTTTGACTCCAACCCCACCTCCATCTGCAACTCCACCACCATCTGCAACTCCAATCCCTTATTACTCTCCAACTCCTACTCTTGCTCCTATATTAAATCTCGTGAGTGCTTGTGTTGCAAATGGGACAAGCAGACAAATTACATTTACGTTAAGTAACAGGGTGGGTAATCCTAATTTGCTAGTGATGGTTGAAGATGCATATGGGAAGATTGTTCAGTTAATCCTTAACAGTGATACGGGGACGTATACTTATAATTTGAATCCATTATTAGATGGTTGTAGTTATCCAATTTCAATATTGAGTGCGAGAACGATTGGAAATAATCCGACAGTATGGGTTAGACCAACAACTCTTCCATATGGGATGAACTTCGGAGATGTGTGTGGTGTGCCCAAACCCACGCCTACGTTAATTCTTCCACCCAATTATTGTGGCTCTCCGTATTGTCCAGTTCCGCCAAGCATATTAGAGTGTGGTTATAATTAGTGCGATATGTGTGCAGTAAGAGATAAGGGGTTTCGGACTCTTAAGGATATCTTGCCTTCTTTTGAGGAAACCAAGGATAAGTATATTAGCCGAGAGTGGCAGGCGTATGGAGTGACTTTGGCTCAAGAGTTGGGCGATATTGCACATAAAGCGCTTTATATTAAGATGGCGCGTGATTATCCTCGTAATGTGTTGGAGGTAGCGCGACAGTTTGTTTCGGATGCTAAGGCAAGAAGCAAGGGGAGGTTGTTTATGTGGAAGGTGAAGGAGTTGCAAAAGGGATCTAGGGGAAAGGTAGGAGAGGAGAGGTGAAGTGATTAGTATAAATGGTAGATTTGGATGTGGAGTTAAGTGAGTTTTTTAGAGAGTCAGATATTTCGGTCGCTGCGCTTCCTTTGATAACATAAAAAAGCTATTCTGATCGAAGTGAAAAATTTTATAACTACCCAAATGAACACAGTTCAAATTTTTGGGAGGTTTTTATTCTTTGCTCGAGATGCCAAATAAGTAACTTGGGGTATATGTTTTGGATTTAATCGTTGTGTTAGGTTTGGCTTTGTAAGGGGGTAAGGGTAGATTGTTTGGTGTTAATATCTTTCTTTCCGACGATACCAATATTGTCACTTAGAACGTAGCGAAGAGTCTTGTCATTATGCAAATATAGTGTGAATTTGGGATTGTTCGATTGTTTTAGTCTTTGAACGATGAGTCATGGGATAGTTATCTTTGCTTGGATGATTTTAGTTAATCGTGCAGAAGTCAATATTGGACGAACGACGGAGAGTTGTTGAATATGTCAAAGTAGATGCGAATAAGACGTAAAAATTTGAAATCGTGCAATAAGCTTGACGCGAGTTTGGTTTGTGATGAGACATAAATTAATATCAGATTTTTCGCTACGCTTTGAATAACGGAATTCGTGAGGATGTTAAAGTCTGAATATAATTAAGTTTTTTGATTTGGTATAAATTTAGGAAATATAATTTGCGCTTTGAATGGCGACAGATGAGGAGTGCGAGAGGAAGTGTTGGACTGAATTTGATACTAGTAGATTTACGGAGTTTTTGTGCGCACATGTATGGTGGTAGATTGAGTGATTCTATATATGTAGGGTAGAAATTTGATTACAACACTTTCAATCATTGTGTTTCGTTTGAAATACACATATAAATTGTCATTCAGAACGAAGCGAAGAATCACATTGAACTCAAATCTCATGTGTGACTAGAAGTTTTGTGAGCGTTTTTGTTTTATGAGATGAAGACAAGTAACAAGTATTTGTTTATTAAACTTAAGCGTTGATTGTTGTATGGTGTTTATAGAAATTTACACCTTTTACTTGCATAGGTAAAAGGAGATTATGTCTTATTTATGGCAAATCCTGAGACGAGTTATAAATTGTTACTTGACATAAGTGACTGATAAAAGTAAGTTTGGATATTTGAGGAAGACGAAGGTTGGTTTTTTTATTAACTAGCTTAAGGAGTAGGGGTTGGTGTTTGGGTTGGGGATGGCGCGGTTGTGGTAGTTGGCAGAGTTGTTGGTTCTGCATGTGTAACAGGTGGAGAGATAGTTGGTGTTGGATTGTCTGAATCATTAGGAGTGGGTGTAGGTGGGATGGTAGTGGTTGGGGTTGGAAGAGCAGGCAGGTTATTGGGGCCTGAGTCGTCAGGTAAATTTACTGGAGTATTGACTTGATCTTGGTTGGGAAGTGGTGGAATGGTGGGGGTTGAGGTTTGGGATTGGACTGTTTCGAGGTCTTGGCTGATTTGTTTGTATTCATCGGTTTCCGGTTGAACGAGGGCAAGGGCTTGTTGATAGGCACTGCGAGCTAGTTCGAAGTTTTTGAGTTGTTTGTAGGTGTTACCTTCCCAGTACCAACCGGCGGCGAAGTCTTTCTTGAGTGAGCGAGAGTTTTGGAATTGTTGGAGTGCTGATTGGTAGGATTGGGCTTGGTATAGTACTTGACCTGTTTTGAGTCTGAGGATGGGATTGTAGGGATCTGTCTGGATAGCGTTTTGGTAGACGGATAATGTCCATTGGAGAGCTTGTTTGTCGGCTCCGATTAGGCTTTGGTAGATTTGAGCTAGGTTTTCCCAGTTGGCACGATTTGGTCGGATTCGGATTGCGGCTTTGGCGTTATCGGTTGAAGCTTTGATGATTTGGGTGATATCGGGTTTGGTTTCGGCGGGGAGATCTTGGCGTTTGGAGAGAGCGAAGGCTACGGCTAGTTGAATTTGTGATCGGGACACGAGATAGCTGGACATAGTGGGATTGTAGGAAATTGCTTGATCGAGGTTGGAGTTACGTGTTTGGACTGTCGGTGAGTTTTGGAGGCTTTGGGTGAAGTAATATTCACCTAGTCCAATGCGACCAATGTAGTAGAAGGTGATGATACTGATAAATATAAAGAATGACCCTGCGCCAATGGCTAGAGGTGTGATTCTTATTTTGGAATCGGGGTTAATGGTATTTCCGAGTGGAATTCTAATTACTGAATTATTTAGAGTGGCTAGTGACATAGCACTGATATAGAGGAAAAACATGAGCGTGATTTGGTTGGGCAGAAAAGTGATGACGAGGAGAAGGACGATGAGTTCGTAGGGCTTTTGTTTGAGTGTCACAATTCGAAGAACCAGTAGTGTAAAGGCGGCAATGCCTAGTAGTCCAATTTCGGTGGCGAGGGTAAACCAGTAATTGGCTCCCTGACCAAAAGATATATTCCATACGGGTGTGTTAATCACAGATTGAGGACGACCTTTGAGGTATGCAAGTTCGTATTTGCTGGGACCGATACCGTAGATAAGGGTTTGGGGTTGTTTGTATGTTTCGGCGGTGACGACCCAAGAGTTTTTATATGATTGAAGTGGAAAAAGCGAGTGATGATTAATGATGTTGATCGTACCGAAAATAATGGCTATGAGAGGTATTGTGATGGGGAGAACTCGGAAGAAAATGGATTTGGGAGTAAGTGGGTGGTTGTGGATGACGTGTCGATAGTAAAGGACTGTGGTTAGGAGAATAAAGATGACTGTATAGATCATGTTGCCTGAGAGGCTGATGATGGGATTAGTGAAAATTGCTAAGATATTGGAGGGATTGAGTTGATTGGGAAGAATTGAGTTGATGAATTGAAATATGACTACAGAGGCGATGATGTTAGCGGAGATAGTTAGAGGTGTAAGGATTGTTTTGTGGTTAATATTGGTAACAATTTGGCGGATGAAGAAGTAAATAAGGGTTAAGGCGGTAATTGTGCCAATGCTGTTGGGTAGAGACCACGTTTCCCAACGAGCGAGTGGATTAAACATCCAAGCAATGAGGTATGTAGTTAGTAATAGCCAGATGGGGAGATCCATCCAAGAGATTTGAAGGGATAGTTGACGGGTGCGGATGACTTGGACGCCGTACAGGGTTAGGGCAAAGAGGGCAACAACCCAGAGGAGGAGGTATTTAGGAAATTCCACAGGTTCACGAAAAATGGGGACGATGAATAAAGGAAAGACAAGTATAAATAATTGGAAAAGGAGGGTGGAAAAGTTATTTTTGGTAGGAGTAGGATTGTCCATCTGATTCATTATAGTTATTGAAGTAATAAATGCAAAGTTATTTGAAACTAACAGCCCCGTTGTTGTAGGCATCACGGATTTGTTGAGTGGTAGGAGCGTAATTAAAGATTCGAATATCATCTAGTTTGCCATCAAAGAAGTGGGTGGTCAGGGTACTAGTTCCATCTGAGACGTCTCCCATACGTAATGGATTAGAATTAGATAAATCTCCAATATTACCTATGGTGCCTGAGTCAGTAGCAAGATCTGGTTTGCCATTAATGTAGATCTCACTGCCTGCTGCACTATCATCATCCCAGACAACTGTGAAATGATTCCATCCTGTAGATGTAAAGGTAGAGGTGGATGTAAGGGAGTATTCATCCGTACCATCTGAAACTTCAAAGACAAGTTTATCTGTAGCATCATCTATATAGACTAGATATCCTACATCTCCTGCGGCATCTCCATTACGTTTGGCTACAATGACGTCATCTGTGGTAAAGGTATCTCTATTAAACCAACCTGAGATAGCAAAATCACTGTCGTTGAAATCTAGGCTTGCATTACTGGGATCTGCTACTGTTACCATATCATCTGTGCCATCCAGATCGATGCTAGAGTTGATGACTCCGGCAGCTCCGTTATACCAACTTCCAGATGTGGTGCAAGTGCCTGGAGATGCTGCGTTGGTGAGGGTTCCGGTGAGGTTGTGGCCTGAGGCATCATGGATAGTTGTGCCAGAACACTCATCCATGCGGTACCAAGCGACGGGAGCTCCGCGGTTGTATTCCCAAGCAATTTGGGCCGGGGTGCGGACGTAGTCATAGGTGCGAACCAAATCCATTGATCCGTTGAGGGCATTAGGTCCAGAAGTAACTCCGCCAATTGTAGTGTCATAAGATCCTGCAGTTTCACTACAAGTTGAGTTACTAGTGACATTGATACCGTTTACATAGAATTGGCAGGTATTGGAGCCATTGTAAGTCATGACAACATGTTGCCATACATTTGTCGTGATTACATTATTTATACTTTTACCAATAGTGGTGCAACTGTTGTTGGAACAATAGACTAATCCATTGGTAACACCTGCCCATCCAGTTGAATCGATTTCAAAACAGGTATTATCATCTACTACATTGCAGACTAATTGTGGGTTATTAGATAAAGTTTTTGGATTTAACCATGTAGAAATTGTAAAGGCATCTGTTTCTTGATAGAGTTCGTTTGCTCCAACGCTTATATATGAATCTACACCATCAAAAACGATTCCTGATCCAAATTTACCTGGAGAAAAACTAGGACCTAGAGTTAGAGTTCCATTATATTTGGTAGCAGCACTTCCTGTATCGTATACAGTAGTCCCGGTATTCTCATCCATCATGTATTCATGAATAGGTCCTGTACA
>CAZLQM010000036.1:0-7867 GCA_964561945.1 uncultured Gammaproteobacteria bacterium
ATGACAATACAATATTACACTTTAACCAGATTTGGTAGGTGTTTGTCAACAGAACGTTTTGTTGTTACTCTGATTGTAGTATGAATGATAACAATACTTCCAATAAAGTAAGGGCTCATGTTTATTTGCAAGGATATGTACAAGGGGTTGGTTTTAGATGGTTTTTGCATATGAAAGCTAAGGACTTGGGAACCACGGGATTTGTAAGAAATTTGCTTGATGGGAGATTGGAGGCTGTTTTTGAAGGGAGCAGAAGTCAAGTGGAAGAACTGATTGCCTATTCAAGGTCTGGCCCTGATGCGGCTGTAGTTAGTTCAATTGATGTGGTGTGGGAAGAGCCCGAAGGTTTGTGGGATGAATTGGAGATTACGTATTAATTGACAAGTAATAATTATTGTATACTCGTTTTATGAGTGCTTATGTTTCGACTGATGAAGTTTTGAATGCAAGTAAAAGTAAATCTAATATTTTCCCGATAGAGATTAGGAAGCCGTTATTGGATTATTGGAAATATAGACTTTTGGGTTTGTTAGCGTTAGTTGTGTTCTCTTTAATTTTCTTTATTAGAGAAATTGATTGGGTGTTTGTGTTGTTGTGGGTTGTGGGCCTCGTTGTGGGGTGGGGGGTATTTGAGATCGATTATTTACTTAGATTTGGTTTTTATAATTCAGATGACAATAATATTTTGGCTAAGAATAATTTATTGAAAGGTGATGGCAAGCTTTTTTGGAAATTATTTATTAGTGAAATGAATTCAAAGCCAGTAGGAGTGATTAGGTCGGTGTTATTTCAGGTTGTGGTTGGATTGTTGAGTTTATATATAATATTTAGTAGTAATAGTTTGTTTGCGAAAGGATTGATATTGGCGATTGGTGGTCGAATTGTATTCGAACAGTTGTTTGATTGGTTAGGAGCAAGAAGTGTTGATAATTGGTTTTGGCAAATTGATATGGAGGTTAGTAAGCAATTTAAGGATCTTTGGGTTTGGGGTTGGTTGTTAATTTGGTTTGCTTTGGTGTGGTGGATGATTTAAGATATTGAAGATATCGGTTTTATCAGAACAACATGAAGAAGAACTTAAGATTACACAGATTGCCACTAAGGGGTTTCTGGGGCAAAAATTGGTCAGTGGTAAGTGAGGATGAAGAAGGGGAAAGCTTTGAGTTTGAACTTGAGAGTGTTGAGGTGGCTAATTTGACGTTGGCGCAGAATGAAAGATTAGCATCGGGTGGACATGTAGTTAAATTTGCAGGGAAAAATAACCGGTTATCTTTGATAGAAGTTGAGAGATTGGTTCCACGATTGCCTAATTAATGAGCCTGTTCTTGACTTTTATTGTAATAAAGGTTATCAATATATAGATGTCTACCATAGTTGTAAGTGATAGTGATTTTGAGGAAAAAGTGGTTAAGAGCGAGTTGCCTGTTTTGGTGGATTTTTGGGCTCCTTGGTGTGGACCTTGTCAGTTGGCTGGTCCAATTTTGGAGGAGTTGAGTGTTGATTATGACGGAAAGGTAGCAATTGCGAAGGTAAATATTGATGAGAATCAAGAGAATGCTTCTAAGCTGGGAGTAATGAGTATTCCTACTGTTGTGATGTATAAGGATGGAGTTGAAATTGATCGTAAGATTGGGTTTGGTGGAAAGCAAGGGTATGAGGAGATGATTAAGAAAGTGATTTAGTTATGGAAAAAGCGATTTATGATGTGGTGATAATTGGTTCTGGTCCCTCGGGATTGACTGCAGCTATATATACTAGCCGTGCTAATTTGAAGACTTTAGTGATTGCAGGTGAAAAGTGGGGAGGGCAGTTGATGTTGACAAGCGAAGTAGAGAATTTTCCTGGATTTCATGATGGAATAATGGGTCCTGCTTTGATGGAAAATATGAGAGCGCAGGCTGAGAAGTTTGGAGCAGAAATAGTGATGAATAATGCTAATAAAATATCAAAAGGCGATCAAAGTTTATTTGAGGTAAAAGCTGGAGATCATTTGTATGTTTGTAAATCTGTAATTTTGGCAATGGGTGCTGATACAAAATGGTTGGGAGTTGAGGGAGAGAGTGATTATATTGGGCGCGGAATAAGTTCGTGTGCGCCCTGTGATGCAGCTTTCTTTCGTAATAAGAGGGTGTATGTAGTAGGCGGTGGAGATAGCGCATTGGAAGAAGCTCTTGTGTTGACTAAGTTTGCTGACGAGGTGACTTTGGTGCATCGTAGGGATAGTTTTCGGGCAAGTAAAATAATGGTTGACCGTATAATGAATCATCCTAAAATTAAGGTTTTTTGGAATACTGAGATTGTAAAAGTAACGGGCGATAGTGTTTTGCGGAGTGTGTTGCTTACAAGTGAAAAGAGATATTTTGAGGGGGACAAAGATTTTATTTTAGGTAGAGGGAACGGCAAGGTTGTTGAGAAAAAAGAAAACGATGATTTAGGGGTTGAATGGGAGTCGATGATTGACGGAGTTTTTGTGGCGATCGGACACACTCCTAATTCTAATTTAGTTAAGGATTTGGTGAATGTTGATGAGAAAGGTTATATCTTAAGAGAGAGTGAAATTGATGGAAAGGGCAATTTATACAAGACAATGACATCAATTAAAGGGGTATTTGTTTCGGGAGATATACACGATCACGTGTACAAGCAGGCGGTGACGGCGGCTGCTAGTGGCTGCGAGGCGGCAATGGATTGTGAAAAATGGCTTGAAGATATGCAAAATGCATAGATGTGTAACTGTTTTATGGGAATAACGATTTGATAATCAATATATTTTATAATTTTGTAAATGGTTAAATATGTTTGTCAAATAAACATCTTGTCTGACAAGTTCGCAATTATCACTTATTCCGACCAACTGATAAATTCGTATTCTCCTGTTGTGGGGAAATATGGAGGGGGAGAGTACTTGAGATTTGTGTCGTAGGTTATGTTTCTATTTTCAAATCCTGAATTGGGAGATGTTCCCCAGTTCCAGTATGATTTTTGAGCTGAGATTATTGCTCCATGAATAGTTAAACTGTTTCTTACGGCATAGGACGAGGGTGAGCAATAATAGTAATCATAATTGTGACGCATTATACGACCATTCTTGGCAAGTAAGGCACCGTGTATGGTGTAGTTGTTCGGGATGTTGCGACCAAAATAGATGTTATTTTGGGCTATGATTCCTGCTCGGATAGATCCATCGAGTGTTGAATATTGAAGATTATTGTTAATCCAGACATCCATATCGTTAGTATCAATGGGGAAGCGAGCTGCTACAATTTCAATTGGGCTGGTGATAGTTCCATCGACCCAAATAGTGTCTTCCGCAAAAATAATTGGTTTAGATGCTTGGGGGTAAGTGCCGATGAGTGTTTGGTTAGAAATTCCTTGATATAAATTTTGACAGCCGTTGTCATAACCTTTTTGATTACTGGCATTGGTTACTCGGTATACATTGAAGTTGCCATTGGATAAGAGAACAATATGATAGCCCCAGCTACCTGATTGATTAAGATAAAGACCTTCAGTTTGGGCGGCTGTTTTCATTTGGGCAAAATTAACTGAGATTGCATTGAAATCTACCGGAGTTTGAGGAAAATTCCATAAGTCCTTGTCAGAACCACTGCCCCAGATGGCCGGTTTATATTGATTAGGAGAACAACCATTGTCGCTACTGCAGACGTAGGTATCAAGGCTAGATGTGACTATGGAGTGGTTAATGGCATCGTTGCGGATACCGCCATTGGAATGAATTGGCCCAAAAATTTCTAATCCTGAACCAAGCCAGATGTTGCTGTTGTGGAGAAAGGCGTATTGTGCCATCGATGGTTTGCCATAGGTAGCCGTAATTGTGCGGGTTATTTCGGGATGGAGGAGGGTCCAGCCTGTTGATCGGATAGTGACTATAGTGGAACCAGATTGAGGCGGAATTACTTCGATATTATATTTGCCAATGGCTCCTCCTTGAGGATCATTAAATGTAATTTCTTGATTACTGTTTGATGTGAAGTCATTGGGAGCGTGAGCTAAGTGCCAGCGATAGTAATTGAGTCCGCTTTCGGCAATTTGAAGGGACTGTTCGACTGCTGTTTGACGTTGGCTAATGGTGTATTGGGTTGCAACAAGGGCGCCAAAACTAAATAAGATGATAGAGGTAATACTGATAGTAATTAAAATAATGATTGTAATATAGCCTTTATTTATTGTTTTATTTTTCATAAATTATTTTTGAGATTCCTAATTTGTGATGATGATTCTAGATAGTATGCAGATTCTGGACGATCGGGTCTAGGGTTAATGGTTAGAGAAATTGTGACTAGTTTGGTGTCAAGTAAACGGGCGGGAGCAGGGAGAGGATTGTTGGTTGTATCTGAGGGCCAATTACCATTGTAGTATTGGAAAATTGGGTTACCCGTATTAACGATGTAATCGATGACTAATGTAATTTTTTCGTTGCTTGTCGAATAAGTGGGTGGATTGCCTGTTGGATTGATGACTCCGCGGTTTAGTTTGTTGTCTTGGAGGAAGTATCGTATCCTTTCGGATGGAGTGTCTGTGTCAATGTTTGCATAAAAAATTATTTCGTTATCACTGGCTAGTTGAATAGGATAGGCCCCTGTTGCTGCAGGACGAGCATTTCTTAATTCTCGACTAATAGCTTGAATGGCAATGTTGGCTTCGTTATATGCTTGAGTGTTGAAGTTGATGGTTCTCTGGTTGTCGGCAAGGGATCTTTGGAGGTCAAAAATTGCGATGAGTAATATACTGCCCACAGCGATACTGACTAATATTTCAATAAGGGTTAGACCGGATTTGTGGTGATGGGTGTGCATGTTTATAAGTGGTTTAGGATGACTGACTGGAAGATGTTTCCGTTGATGGTGGCTGAATTGGTTGAGAGTTCATAATTTGGGGCTGCGACTTCGAGTGTATAGCTGCCTAAGGTGGGAACTTGGAAAAAAGTGTATCCATAGAATGCGTCATTTGGCAGGCCAGTGAAATTGATTTTCTCAAATCCAGATGAATTAGTTAATTTGGCTTCGGCTGAAGCTATGGCAGTGCCAGAGGCATCCTTGATTAATGTTGAAAGAGAAAGCGGAGGTGGGGCAATCGAGGTTATTTTGATTTCTTTAGTTTCATTGGGAATAATAGTTAAAGGTAATAGAGGGTTGGTGCCAACAACAAGATCCCCATTGAGATTTGTAATTTGATAGGTATCCCATTCAAGATTGAGAGCTATGACGCCATTGCTATCTGTTGTAATGTTTTGGGAATATTTATAAATAGGATTGCCATTGACGTCAGTTCCAAGTGTTTTTTGTCCTACGATTTTCAGTTGAGAGTTGGGAAGAGGGTTTTGGTCGGGATAGGTGAGAGTTTTGAAGGTAGTATTGGAAACTTTATCAATGGCAAAACTAACTTGAGTTAATTGGTTTTCTAAAACAGTTTGGAATGGAGTAGTGGGATTGGCAACTTCTGAGGTGCTTATTGTTTTGTCAGTTGAGTAGTTGCTTTTGGAAACTGTGATCTGGTAACAGGATGTGCAGGTTGGTGCTCCTGGGAGAATAAGATTGCCGTTGTTGTCTGTAAAAAGATTTAAATCAATTGGTGGGCTTGTCGTAGTTGTCTTGATGGTTATATCTGCTTGAGGAACGGGTTGGCCGGTAGAGTCAAAAACTAGAATTGCCAAAGTTCCCCCACCAATAATTGATTCGACACCTTTGGGAACTATATTGGTGAGTAGTGTAATGCCCTCTGTATTAGTAAATGGACCATTCCATGTAGTTTTGACTCTAACTTTTTTGTAGTCCGTGGGAAGTAAATCCGATGGAACAGTCCCGTCAAAAGGATCGTCGATGTAGATGATGCTTGTTTTTATGGTGTAAGTTTGGTTGTTAATGGTTCGTGTTTGGGTTTGGAGGATAGGTCCTGAAGGAATTCCGCCTTGGGTGCCAACTTGGTCGTATGGTAGATTTCTAATGATTTCGATTTGTTGATTTGATAGCGCGCGGGCTGTGGCCTGAGAACGTGATAGGCCAATGAATCTATAGGTGGTGGTAATAAGCGTGAAGAAAGCATGAATAATTATGCCAAAAATTGCAATGCCGATAATTATTTCTAAATATGAGAAGCCTTTTTTGTTTTTATCCACATTATCATTATGCAGATATTAGGTGAAGCGCGCTAGTCTTTATGTATATTGCATGAAGATGATCGAAAAGATGGCGATGGCTAAGATGATGAGAATTGTAATTAGTATGGCAGTAATAAATTTGAGTATTTTGACGGTATTATCTTTAGGTTCAACATCTTCGATGGTTAGTGTTGAGTAGCTAGGTGTGGCTGGGGTTGTAATAGATGGGCTTGGTGTCCAATTGTTAGTAGGGGAAGTCTGGACTGGTGGGGAAGGTGGGGTGATGGGTGCAGGGGTAGGCGGAGGGGTGGGGATTTGTGTTATTGAAGGAGATGTATTTGTTAGGGGCTTGTATTCTGTTTTGATGGATGAAGGAGTGCTTTCTGGTTTAGATGGGGATTCGTTGGTTGATGGAGGATCTTTGGGTGTGGAGTTATTGTTGAGATAATTTGGTTTGGGATAATCGAAGTTTGGGACATAAGTTGGAGGAGATGTTGGAGTGTCGGGAGTGATGGGAAGGTTGGGTGTGGGGAGGGGGGAGAGAGTTTTGTAATCTTTGTTATTTAGTGATGATGTTGTGGGAGGGTTTTCATTTGTAGAAGTAAATGGCTTGAAATTAGATGTTTGGGTATTGGCTAGATTATTATTAGCATTGGGTCTAAAAGGTGTGGGAGCGGGTGGGGTTTGGGTGATTTTTGGTAAAGATGAAAAAGGGTATGCAGAAGTTGCGGAAGCTGTTGGATTGACCGATGGCGGAGGGCTTGGAGTTACATCGGGTTGGATGTCTGTTACGTGGTATGATTCGGTGATTTCGGCTCTCTTGTACATACGACGATTGCTGGGTGAACGATAGGATTTGATTTTGCCTTTTTTTTCCCATCTTCTCAGGGTATCTCTTGATACTTGAAGTATGTCTGCGGCTTCGCCAATGGTTATCCAGTCGGTGTTCATAGTTGCATACTATTTATAATATGTGCAGTAGATAACGTCAATATGCTAAATTAATGGGAGATTAATATCGTGTATCATTGCTATATGAGTTTAAATTCGCGACAACTGAGGGATATTGTGGTTCCGGATTCTGATGAATTGATGGAGATTAAGAATTGTAGATTGGAGATTCAATTTGTTTTGCATGATGTAGTGGATACATATAATGTGGGGAGTGTTTTTCGATTGGCAGATGCTGTGGGAGTGAGTAAAGTTTGGTTATGTGGAAAAACGGAGTGTCCACCGAATTCCAGAATAGATAAATCTTCGGTGGGTACACATCGGTGGGTAGATTGGAGCTATGTTGACAAGACGGTTAGTGTCATTAAGGAATTAAAAATTAAAATACCAAATGTTAGTATTGTGGCGATTGAACAATCAGAAAAAAGTGTGGGGTTAATAGATGTTGATTTGGAGTTACCCTTGGTGTTAGTGGTGGGGAATGAAACAGATGGAGTATCGAGAGAGGTGCTTGAGTTATCAGACACGATTGTAGAAATGCCAATGAGAGGGGTAAATAAGTCGTTAAATGTGGTAGTTTCTTTGGCGATGGTAGTATCAAGAATCAAGAGTTTATTAGCGTGAATCCCTTGTCTAAGGTTATTTTAGAGATGGTAGTACGTAAGCGATGGAGAGTTTAGATTGCTATTGTGTATGTTTTTTATTGCATATGTTATTTTTGGTATTGTTTTATTTGAAGACAGATAAATATAGTTGTGTTACAATATCCGAACGTACTTTGACAGTTTAATAGTGATA
>CAZLQM010000037.1:0-6797 GCA_964561945.1 uncultured Gammaproteobacteria bacterium
TGAGGAAAAAAATAATTAAAAATCTTAATAATAAGTGATTACTTTAAATTAATTCTTTCCATTCATAAAATGTCCGTAATTTGTTTAAGGGAATTAGCCCCATATATTCTGGATAACTATCTAATTGATCCTTGGCGATTTTGCCGATAAAAAGTTTATATTTTTCTTCCCTAGATAATATTTTAATACGCTGCTCATGATAGAAATACATGCTTGGCTTCATAATATCACCAGGGTTGGACGTATCAATAAACCCAAATTTATGTCTGATTGCTCTCTGCCAAGCTAGTTCTTTGGAAAAACCAATATTTTCTAAATAGTCGGTTACATCTCGCAAAGAACCATTCAGGGATACTTCAGTCATTGCATATTCGGCTGCATGTTGAAATAAAGATGAATGCCCATTTTCACCCGCATAATCTTGACAATAAGTTGCGAATCCTTCTTCTGTCGGTAAATACTTTTTATGTTTAGAAATATTATTGTGTTTGCCATTTACATATCGAATAATGTGTACCAGCTCGTGTTTAACTTCACCATCAATACTAAAAAAATCTAAATTTAAATATTTACTAACTAGAATTTTCTTGCTTTCTACCAATGGACGGAAATTAAAACCATGTTGATCAACTACTTCTATTGAATAATCATTTAGTTCTAGAAAATCAAAAGCTTTCTGAAAAGATTTAATAACATTGCTAATTGGTTCTGGAGGAATAATATATGGCTTGTTTGAAACAATATTTTTCGCTAAATCTAGTAATTCTGATGTAAGTTGTGTATCGAATAATATTGAAAAAGCAATTTTTATCTGGTCTTTGTCTTGAGACTGTAAGGCAACGATTATGTCTTGAAGTTCACGATGATAGTTTACCCAATTAATTGATTCTAATTCATCCCAGTTATATTTAAATTGTGGATTATAAATATTGGAAGAAAAAAATTTAGACTTTTCGTTTGCAAGATTAATTGGAGTTATATACCTGAGGAGATTCATTCTATAGACCTCTAAAATGTTGTGTGTTTTGTGATTATTTATGGAATGTTTGGAGCGGGTAGGGAGAATCGAACTCCCACCGAAAGATTGGAAATCTCTCGTTCTACCATTAAACTATACCCGCATTAGGCGTAATTATATACCAAATAGACTTGATTTTGTCGAGAATTTTGGACATTGTATATATAGATGGATGATTTAGAAAAGATAAAAACGGGCTTAACTGTCAAGCAAGATCAGGTTTGGAGGTTTATAACTCAATATACACAAATGAATGGTAGATCTCCTACTTTGGAGGAAATAGCTGATGCGGTTGATCTGCGAGCCGTATCAACTGTACATAAACATCTAGACAACCTTCGTAAATTGGGATTGATAAGCAAGATTCCTCATGGCAAACGAGCT
The DNA here is from genome assembly GCA_964561945.1 of uncultured Gammaproteobacteria bacterium. GTDB lineage: Bacteria > Patescibacteriota > Microgenomatia > CAYXHB01 > CAYXHB01 > CAYXHB01. The sequence continues at coordinate 1,403 of CAZLQM010000037.1, forward strand.
ATTATGATAAAAGGGGCTCCAAAGACTGGAGTTAAGATTGAAAATTACAAATCTTACAAAATTTTTCACGGCAGTAAAGCTACAAAGATTAATGCTAGTTTTCCGCTTGTGGAGAATTTGGAGCAACCAATCATAGGATTAGAAGTGGGAGATAATGCTTATGAAAAAAATCACATTAAACAAGGTGATTGGCTAATTGTCCATGAAACGAAAAGAATTACTTGGGATTGTTTTATGGCAATTGAATTGATAAATGAAGTAATTCTAATTAGAAAAGCAATCAATTTAAATGGTAAAACTGTATTTAAATCTCTAGATTCAGTTAATCAAATTGAGCCTGTAAATGTAAAAATGCTCGGTAAGGTGTTGCGGTTAATTAGGAAATTTTGATGTTATACTCATGTGTAGATTGATATGCCCTACTCTCCCAAATTTACTATTACCGCACAAATACTTAATGATATTGTGGAGATCACAGAAGCAAAAACGATAGTTGAACGATCGCGTGTTTTACCCGAAAGACAAGCAATTTTGCGCCAGCGTGCTGCAGTACGCATGGCACATACTTCAACTAAGATTGAAGGAAACAAACTTGCTGAGTACGAAGTGGAGAAAGTCCTAGCTGGTGAGGACGTTAATGCTGATCAACAATCAATTGATGAGGTAGCTAATTATCACAAAGCTTTGGGATTTTTGGATGCAATTGGAGCAAAGAGTAAATTTGATTTGAGTGATATTTTGAATATACATAAACTGGTAATGCGGAATCTAGTACCTGAAGGTAAAAGAGGCAGACTGCGTCCTAATCAAATTTTTGTTGTGACACCCTTGAAGGATTATGACAAAGTAAATTACATTGGGCCTCAAGCGGGGGAAATTGAAGATTTGATAAATGAGCTGTTAGATTGGGTGTTTGAGGAGGCACAGGTACAGAAGGTTCATCCTGTAATTGTAAGTGGAATTTTGCATTTTTTGTTTGAATCAATCCACCCTTTTACTGATGGAAATGGCAGAGTCGGCAGATTGTTGATTTTGTTATATCTTATGCAAACAGGTTGGGATTTCCGTAAATTAATAACATTAGAAAATTATTTTTCGCAGCATAGAGGTGAATATATTAAAGAGCTTGAAAAAACTGGTGAGACTTTTGAATTACACAAAGAAGCTGATTTAACGGGTTGGCTGGAGTTTTTCTGCAGAGCATTTTTACAAGAGGCGACGAAAGTAAAAGATCAAATTTTGCCAATTACATTGGCAGCTGATGAAAACGGACCTCAAGTTTATTTGGACAAAGACCAATTGAAGATCCTCGATTTTCTAGCAACAGTGGGGCAAATCACATCTCAAGATGTAGCAGATATTTTGTCAATTCCCAAGCGAACAGCGCAATCAAAAATAAAAGAATTAGTTGAAGCCAAAGTTATTTGGCCACAAGGCAAAGGACCATCAACATATTATACTTTGAAACATATTGATTGATATGGATTTCCCACCTGTTTTAACTACAAGTGAAACTGATTTACCTCAAGCGGAAAGTTTGTGGAAAAAAATTAAGTTTGATCTGACACAAGGGTTTAAGGTAGTTAACCAGAAGCCACATGTCAATCACATCGTTAGAAGCTATGCGATGCACCCTGCTTTGGGATGGCAGTTTTTATTAATTGCCTCTGCCAATGACACAATGCCTCCTGTCTTTTCGGTTGAGTTACATGTTTATCCTCAAGGTTCAATTACATGGAAGTTAAATTTGAAATATCAGCCTTTGCGAAAACCACATTGGCAATATAATTGGAAAGCACTCAAGAACATGTGTGAAACTGATGATGAAGTTAGTGCAAACAAGCAGAGTGAAATAATCAATGCTTACTTGTTATCAGCATTTGACCGCGAAACGACAAAGAATGCCTACAATCGAGTTGGATATACAGATCAAAAAGCAAAATGGATGGTGGAAGAAAATTTGGGGTGACTTTTGTGTCTAAATTGTGTAATAATACAACCTTATACTTATGGCAAATACACTCGCTCGACAAGACAATGGTCAATTTCAAATTTCGTTTAGTATTCCTCAAGTTGATATAAAGGCTGGATATAAAACTGCACTCGAGCATCTATCTAAGGATGTAGATGTGGCAGGTTTCCGTAAAGGAAAGGCTCCTTTAGACAAAGTTGAACAGAAATTAGATAAAAATGATATTTATGAACACATGATCCGCGATATGTTGCCTGTGTTGTGGAACAATGCTGTGGCTGAGCATAAACTTAAGCCTATTTTAACTCCAAGTGTAAGAATTGTAAGTTCACCAGAAGATGGAGATTGGCAGTTTGAGGCTGTATCGTGCGAAATGCCAAAAATTGAGGTTGAGAAAGGGCTAACGAAGATTAAAGGTTTGTTGAAGAAAGATGGAATTTGGACTCCGGGCAAAGATACTGATGAAAAACCCAAGGAACCTAGCGAGGATGAAAAACTAGCTAAAATTTTTGATGCACTAGTTGAAGAGGTAAAAGTTGAGTTGCCAGAAATTTTGCTCAAGCAAGAAGCTGATCGACAACTATCCGAGTTACTAGATCAAATTCAAAAACTTGGACTAACACTAGAACAATACTTATCTTCTACAGGTAAAAAGGTGGAAGATTTGCGCGCGGACTATGCTAAACGAGCTTCCGATCAATTAAAGATTGAATTTGTACTGGCTGAGGTGAGCAAAGTTGCTAAAATTGAAGTCAAAAAAGAAGAAATTGATCAATTGATTGAATCAACCGCTGATTTGAAATTGAAAGAATCGCTACAATCCCCTGAATCTAGACGACATATTGAGTTAAGTTTGATAAAACGAAAAACTGTTGAGTATTTATTAGAATTGGCTAAGTAGGTATTGGGATTGTTAAATAGAGATAATTGATTTTTGAGTTTATTTAGAGTAGACTGTGACTACTTATAGGATATGACTCAAGTACAAAACAACTCAAATAAGGCGATTGCCAAAACAAATGACAACACCACCGAATCACTTAATGTTGCAGTTGGTGCAAATGAAGTAAGTGAAATCGTTAGAGACGTGGGAACTACCGTGACTAAGGAAATTGTAGCAACTCTTCCTAATATGTTGCGGTCATTATTGGGTCAACCTTTGCCGATGGATTATGATCCCAAAAAATCAGGCGAAAGACAGGCAGAGGAAGTATATTGGAAAAACCGCTACATGATGAGCGAAGCTGCTATGCAACAGGAAAGAGCTCGGACAGTCGAAAAGCAACAGGCGCAGATAGCTCGTGTAGATCAAATAAGAGAATACATGAAGACTGTGTTGACTCCAAGTGTAGCTAAGTTTGCAAAAGAAATCGATAATACGTTATTAACTGCAAAAGCTACTGCTGATATTTATACTGAACACTTTTTGATGGAAATGTTGTCGATGTTACTTAAAATTAATAAAAAAATATCTAAAGCTTCGATGTGGATGGCTAGTGCTAGATCAAGAAGCAGCAAAAAAGGACCATTCTTTATGACGGGTAAAAATAAAATGCAAGTTGACTCTTATATGAGTGGCGAGAGAGCTGTGTCGTTTGGAGGATGAGAGAAAAAAACTCTTTACTTGAATGGAGATTGAAAAACCAATGAAGTAGTTATTCTGTTTTTTAACGAGGCAAAACTTGGTTTAAAACTCTTGTGAGGACTCTTATCGTTTTGTTAGGTTGGACATCCCAACTATTATCATTGGTTTTCTCTATTTGTGAATATCCCAATACACAACTTCTAGTACTCATGTGTTGAATGTTAGTCGATGATTGCCATGTAGAATTGCTTAAAGATTGCTCTCTATGCAACGATTTTGCCTGGAGTGGAACATCATTAAGTTTAGATTCAAATGGACAGTGATCTGAACCAGTGCAAACAATAAAGTTACCTGTGATGCTTCCTGTTTCTGATTGACGAGAAACAGCTAATTTTGCACCACATTCTTTATCCATTAGTTTGATATTAATTCTAACTTGCAAAAATATCAATATAATGTCATTTTGGTTAGGTGACTAGTGCAAAAGAATTAACACAATTGAGCTGGAAAGAGCAATCTACGGCTATTACAAATCATCCCTTGGTAGTGGGTGATACTAATCAAGCATGGGAAATGTATACCGAAAACAAATTGCCCGTGTTTGTCGATAGTGCAACAAAATTGAATCAAAATGGGACTCCTCTGGTGGGAATTACTATGTCATTGGTAGAAGAAAAATTTGTCGCAAGGAAACGGTATGCTGATGAAATTACCAATGCGGGAGGCAGACCAGTTTTTGTACCTCATGTTGATGTAAATTGCGCAGAAGAATACTTGGAAAATTTAGATGCACTTGTGTTATCTGGCGGAGGAGACTTGCATCCTGATTGTTGGGGCGCAAAGCTAACTCAGGCTGGACAACGGAATCAAATTATAGATAAAAATAGAGATGAGTTTGAATTAAAACTTGCTCAAGTTGCAATAGATAATGGAATTCCAACACTAGGTGTCTGTCGCGGTATGCAAGTTATAAATGTTGCTTTGGGTGGTACATTATTACAAAGTCTGCCCTCATGGCGGACCCACATGCCTGATAGCAATGACTATGCGGGAATGATTAATAATCACCATCGTATTTTGTTAGGAGCCCAATCAAAACTTGCATCTATGGCACGTGAATCGCTTAATCAAGTAAATAGTGGTCATCATATGGCAATATATGAATTAGGTAAAAATCTGAAAATTGGGGCAATCGCTTATGATCGTACAGTTGAGGCGATCGAAGGAGCAAATGAAAAGAAATACTTGATAGGAGTCCAATGGCATCCTGAAGCGATGATTGGCAATCGGATAACTCATGGATTGTTTGGTGAATTGGTCAGTGCAGTAAAACGAAAATAATAAGTGAAAATAGAAATTGAAATCGTGGTGTGATTGGTTATAATTGAGTTGCCCAACCGTCAACTTTCTTAATGAAAGGAATTACCGATGTTGAGTCGCAAAGTAGTTTCGACTTGCCGGAACATCCGCACTTGGCTGAAGGTTCATTTCTATGTGGAATGTGTGAAACAACCGGGTACGATTTGCTCATCATCGCCACGTGATTGCGCGAAGTGCCCAAGGATTGTTGGGTAACAGCATGGCTGGAGTTATATTCGAATCTTTGTGATTCGATAAACTCCAGCCTCTTTTTTTGTAAAAAATAAATCGTGTCAGGTATTAGAATCGAAAACAATTAGAAATCCATCTTAAAATTCAATAAACAGGGGATTTGTACAAATAATACAAATTGTTTGGGTGACTTGCTATAATACAGATACTTGGTGGCTGTAGCTCAGTTGGCTAGAGCGTCGCTCTGTGGCAGCGAAGGTCGCGGGTTCGAGCCCCGTTAGCCACCC
>CAZLQM010000038.1:0-6188 GCA_964561945.1 uncultured Gammaproteobacteria bacterium
AATTTTAAATTTTATTTAGATAAGTATAAGGAATTTGGAGTAGTTGAAGCAGTTTTTCATCCGATAGCCGTGGTGGGGGGATTGCCAAATGTGAGGCCACGTGAGGTTGTTATATTTGATAATAATATCAGAGGACAAGTTTTGAGATTGTCTAGGTCAACTGCTGAGATATTGTTATATTCTCATCATCCTGTAAGGGTTGGACAGCAGCTAACAAGAACTGGTGAATCATTAAAAATACCAGTAGGCAGTTATATACTTGGACAAGTGGTTGATCCATTAGGAAAGCTTTTGTTACCTATTGAGCAGTCGGCAACTTCTTTAACTACTGAGCTTGAACCAGGATATTGGGATAAATATGTGACTGACAAGGCGGAAGATCAGAGGTTAATTGATGTACCACCTACAAAGAAATTATTAGATAGGGTAGAGATAAGACGTCAATTGGTTACGGGAGTAACGGTGGTTGATCTATTGCTTCCCATGGGAAAAGGACAAAGGGAATTGGTGGTCGGCGATAGAAAGACGGGTAAGACATCGTTTGTGCTTTCAGCAATGAAAGCACAAATAGAAATGGGAGGAGTGGTGGTATATAGTGCAATTGGAAAAAAATCGATCGAGATTGAGATTTTAAGAGAATTCAGCGTCAGACATAAAATGTTGCAAAATATGGTAATCGTCGCTACTACTTCGCATGATTCTGCAAGTCTTATTTATTCAGCTCCTTTTTCTGCTATGACAATTGCTGAGTACCTTAGAGACAAGGGTAATGATGTATTGTTGGTTTTAGATGATTTGTCTACTCATGCAAAGTTTTATAGAGAAATATCATTGTTGGCACATCAGTTTCCGGGAAGAGATTCGTATCCTGGTGATATATTTTTTACTCATGCAAGGTTGTTGGAAAGAGCTGGCAATTATAAACATCCGGACAAGGGTGAGGCTGCGATAACTTGTCTACCGATGGCAGAAACTCAAGAAAATGATTTGTCTGATTATATTGTTTCAAATTTGATTGGTATTACAGATGGTCATATTTTATTTGATAAAAATGAATATATAAAAGGCCGTAGGCCTGCTGTAAATGTAAGTTTGTCAGTCACTCGTGTCGGGAAACAGACTCAAACCCCATTGAATCAAGAGTTGAATCGAAAGTTGCTTGCGTTTTTGGGTCAATACGATAGGTCGCAAGTGTATTCACATTTTGGTTCTGAACTCAATCAGTCTGTTCATCAAGTTTTGGATAAGGGGAATCTTCTTTATACACTTTTTTCTCAAGCTCCTGAAGAAATCGTTCCAAGGTCAATTCAAATTATATCGGTTGCTTTAATATGGTTAGATTTATTGTCTTCTCAGCAATTGGGTGTTTTTATAAATTTCAGAAAGTGCTTGGTGCAAATGTATGCAGGAGATAAAGTCTTTCGCGAAACAATTGATAAAGCAATTAATGTTGATAAATTTGATGATTTGTTAGTTAATGTTAAGGCTATTAGCCAGCATATATTTGCACAATGTCAAGTCTCACTGAATTAAGAAAAGAAAAAGAAGTTGTTACTGTCCTTGGACAACTAGTTCAAGTATATGAGCAAATATATGTAACAAAGATGCAGAAATTGAGAGATGGCGTTTTGGGGAGTAGGCAGTATACTGAAGGATTGGGTGATTTATATAATGAGTTGCGAGTTGTGTATGGTAATGAAGTTGCGAAAATAATGAAGTCAAAAGGCAATAAAAAAGGTTTACTAAAATTTCTTAAAAGAGATGAGGAAATAGCTGTTTTGTTATCCAATACTCAAAGAATTTCAAGTGAGATTAATAACAAAGTTTTTAATGCTTTTTGGGATTATATAAGCGCACATAATTGCAAAGTCTTAATAGTAGGTGAAAAAGGTTATAATATGTATTTGGCGCGAGGTGGAAGTAAAAGTCGGCTGTTTTATTTTCAGGTGGCAAGTGAAGACGATGTTCAATTAAAGGAGATAGCGCCCGTAATGAATGAACTGCGTAATTATAAGAATGTGAGATTGTTTTATGCAAGATATATTAGTTTAATTACTCAAGTTGAGTCTCAGTCTACATTGGGAGATGGTGTTTTATTGGAAAAAAGTGAGTATGAAAATAAATTAATTGATAATAAGTCTAAAATGGATTTTTTAACTGAGCCTAGTATTAAGCAGTTAGTTGATTATTTTGAAACGGAAATATTCGGTTCATTGTTAAGGCAATCATATAGTGAGTCATATTTGGCACATGTAGGTTCAAGGATAACTGCATTGGAAAGTGCCGTAGGAAAGATAAGTGATAAGGTCAATGCACTTACTCATCAAGAGCGTAAAATGATTAGAAGGAAAAAAAATCGTAAACAGTTAGCCGCATTGGCAGGAATGTCTTTTTGGGGTGTAAGATGATTTGTAATGTCAAATATGAAAAGTAATGCATTAGAAGATCTTAGTAAAAAGGATGTTCCAGTTGAGGAAAGTTTTAGTTCTGATGACTTGACTCAAATGGGAACAATAGTTGGAGTTTATGATCAAGTTGTTGAAGTTGAGTTTACTAGAAATTATCCAGCAATTTATGATGTTTTAACTGCTTTGGATGTGCCTGATGTTAAATTGGAAGTTTTTTCTTCAGCTAGTGATGTGAGTTTTTATTGTATAGCTTTAAATGATACGTCATCTTTGTCACGAGGTATGAGAGTTATTAACACTTATCAGCCATTAAGTATTCCTGTTGGCGAGGAAGTTTTGGGTAGAGTTATAGATATTTTTGGAAATCCGCATGATGAAGAGAAGGAAATTTCTGTTCAAGAAACTAGGATGATTCATTGGCGGACTAGGAAATCACTCTCAGAAATACGAGCTCCAAAGGAAGTATTGGAAACAGGAATAAAATGTATTGACTTTTTTGCACCGATTTATAAAGGGGGAAAGGTTGGCTTGTTCGGAGGGGCGGGTGTTGGAAAGACAATACTATTGACTGAGCTTATTCATAATATCTTGATGTCCCCAGAACAAAAAACTGATACAGGCGATGGATTAGCTGTCTTTAGTGCGGTAGGTGAGCGATCTCGTGAGGCGCAAGAGCTATATTTGTCATTGCAAAACTCAGATGTGTTTAGCCGCTTAACATTGGTGTTGGGGCAAATGGGAGAGAGGCCAGCAGTTAGATCTAGAACTGCATATGCAAGTGTTGCAATTGCAGAATATTTCAGAGATGTATTGCATAGAGATGTACTATTTTTAATAGATAATATGTATAGATTTGCACAGGCAGGTCATGAATTATCATTACTAATGAATTCTATTCCTTCTGAGGATGGATATCAGCCAACTCTTACAACGGAAATGGGAGACATTCATGAGAGATTAGTATCTACTGTTGATGGAAGTATGACTTGTATAGAAGCAATCTTTGTTCCCGCTGATGATATGTCAGATTACGGGGTCAGGTCAATTTTCCCTTACATGGATACATTTGTGGTACTTTCTCGGGAGGTGGCACAGCAGGGTAGGATGCCTGCAATGGATTTATTAGCGTCTAATTCTACTGCGTTAAATAAAGATGTAGTCGGCGAAGAACATTATTTGGTATTTTTGGAAGCAAAGAAATTATTAGAACAAGCAGAACAGTTAGAGAGGATTGTTTCATTGATGGGATTTTCGGAGCTTTCATATCAGAATCAATTAGTATATTCGAGAGCAAGTTTGCTAAAAAATTATATGACTCAGAATTTTGAAGCAGTTGCGAGTCAAACTGGTAAAAAAGGAGCAATTGTTGATAGACTTGAATGTGTTTCTGATGTTAAGAAAATAATGGCTGGCGAAATTGATGGTATGAGTCCTGAGAATTTATTGTTTATCGGGACTTTGGCTAGTATAAAATAGTTTATTGAACAATATAGATTTGTACTTCGTTATTGGCACATCGGATGACGCCGTTTTTTAGGTTAAAGACTTTTTCATTGTTTTCATTATCGATGATTATTATTTTTTTTTGAATTTCGCTTACGAAGTGAGAGTGATTAACCAGAATATCGAATTTACCTTTGGAATTAAAACTTGAAATTGATTGGGCAGTTCCTGAATATAATGTACTTTGAGGGGTAATTATTTTTATATTTATACCCATAAGGGTTTAATATTATTGTGATACAGTTGGGGTGGGAGAAATTGATACTGGAGTGTTTGTCGGTATGGGGAGTGCTGGATTAGTTTGTTGAGTATCTTGTAGGCCTTCGTTAAGATTAATTTCGCTACTATTGCTGGCCTCAATAGAACCAGGCTGTAGTTGATTAGAATTGGTATTAGTTTGTGGTGAAACAGGTGATGGAGTTGTATCGGTTGTATTTTGTAATTGTTGGTCGATTATTTTTTGCAATTCCTTGGCTTTGGAATAATTTTCACTGTCAGCTGAAGAGATTAAATTTAGGGTATTGTTGATCATGGTATTAGCCTTAACATAATCACCTTGTTGATAGTAAAGTATTGCAAGATTGAAGTAAGGATTAGCGTATTTGGATTTGAGAAGAGCTGCTGTTTCAAATTGTTTTTGGGCCGCGTCGTAGAGTTTGAGGCTCTGGAGAAATTGACCAAACTCAATATGAAGAAGAGGATTACCATTATCAAGTGCGGTTGCATTAGAGTATGATCTTATGGCTTCTTGAAGAGCAGCAGGAATAACAGGGCTAATTCTTTTCATATATCTGGCTCGCGATTCCCAAGTAATAGGGTTTTCTCTATTAAGAACTGTTGCTGCTCGGTTAATTGAAGGAATGGATTTTTCGATTAAATCCTTGATTAGCTTTGAGTCTTCTGAACTTAATGTTTTATCTTTCTTAGAAATGGCCTCAGCAACATCTATAGAAAGATTGGCATATGAGATAGCATAATTACTATTAGTAGGATTATATTGTTGAGCTTTGACTAGAAGTTTAAATCTGTCTGAATTGTTAGTAGTCGCTTGAGTATAGTAATAGTCCGCAATTATGTGACGTGATGTTATGGTTAGTGCATATATTGCAATAGACAAGAATAACAATGAGACAAAAATTGTAGCAGGCAACGACCTGATCGTTATAGTTGGCTGATTGCTTTTGGATAGGCTATTAATTATTAATACGAAGAATAATAATCCTAGAATAGTTAGGTTAGCTGGGATTAGCAAAAGAGATGAGATTGTAATCAAATTGACAATGGAGACAGCGGGAGATTTTGTCCATTGGCTGAAGCTGTTTTTAATAAGAAATAAAATTACTAGAATTAGACCTGCAGCCCCAATAATTCCAGTGGTTGTCATGGTATGAAATAGCTCATTACTTGAATACAGAGGTCTTTGTGTCCACATGTTATTAACTTCGTTATATGAAATAGGGCGCAATATTGTAAATGCTGGTAAGAATTTTTCGGGACCGACTCCAAGTAACGCTGTGCGGGGTTGTTTGAGGATGTCGATAGAGACTTTGTACCCAATTGAATAAGGCAAATTAATAATTCCTGGAGCCGTGGTGAGTATCTTAAATGTTGTGAAGGAACCAACTGCAAGATTAAATAGGATTACGGGTACTAAGATTGATTTAGTAATTATGGTGCTTTTTTTTATAAGCAATCCCGCTGACGTGGCGATAGTGAGAATGGTTAGCAAAATATAGCTTGTATGGCTACCTGTAAGGTACCAATTGAGGGTGTTTATGTTTGTAAGTTTTGCTATATTTACTAGTGTTCCTGAAATTAGAAGTGAATAGAGCAATGTTTTTAGGTTTCTTTTGGTTAAGGTTGTTGCGCCAATTAAATATATAAATGTAAGTGAAACAATTAAAAAGGTTCTTTCAGACAGTGCTTGAATTAGAGTTGATGATGATTGAATAAAAGTTGAAGCTACATAGGCAGATGCTAGGATGAGGACAGGAATTAGGCTGGGTTTGATATGGATATCTAATTTTTTTCTGTTGATTGAGGCAAAACTGTAGGCTGCAATTAGTAGAACTGCGGTTATTATGGTTAGAAGAGTTTTGGCAAGTTGGAATTGATTATTTACGAAGGAGAGATATATTAGTGGTAATAGGATTACGTACCCTGAGATTATATAAAGTACAAGTTGGTTTAATTTGGAGGGAGCTGCTTTTTCCATAATTTAATATGACAATACAATATTACACTTTAACCAGATTTGGTAGGTGTTTGTCAACAGAA
>CAZLQM010000039.1:0-6023 GCA_964561945.1 uncultured Gammaproteobacteria bacterium
GTTATCAAGTTGAAAGAGTTTGGGGTTGGGATTGTCATGGATTACCTGCTGAGAATAAAGTGGAAGCTGAGCTGGGAATCAAAAATAAATCAGAAATTGAAACTAGAATTGGAGTAAAAAAATTTATTGATAGTTGCAAACTTTACGTTTCTCGAGTTAGTGCCGAATGGAAATGGTATGTTGATCATGTGGGAAGGTGGGTAGATTTCGATAATGCATATAAAACAATGGATACAAAATATATGGAGTCTGTGATGTGGGTCTTTAAACAAATGTATGACAAAGGGTTTATATACAAAGGTTTGCGAGTTTCGCTTTTTTGCCCTCATTGCTCTACTCCAATTTCAAATTTTGAAGTGGCAATGGATGGTGATGAAAATTACAAATTAGTCAAAGAAGTTTCTAATGTATATAAGTATCAGCTTGAAAATGCAAAAGATACTTTTTTCTTAGCTTGGTCCACAACACCTTGGAATAAGATTGTAACCCCAGCTCTAGCCGTAAATCCTAAATTAATGTATGTAAAAGTCAAACAGAGAAATGAAAAGTACATCTTGGCTAAAACCACGCTTGAAATTTTGAAAGAAGAATCCTATGAAGTAATGGAAGAAATTCGAGGGAAGGATCTCGTAGGATGGAAATTTATACCTCACTATAATTTTTATGAGAAGGAAAAAGGAAAGAAAGCCAATGAAATAATTGCAGGAGACTTTGTAACCGCAGAAGAAGGTACAGGCATTGTAACTATTGCTGCATATGGTGAAGATGATTTGGCTGTAATGAAGGCTAATAATATACAGATTAATTTGCATGTAGATGATACGGGACATATTACTGATTCAATTCCCCAATGGGCAGGACTTTATTATTTGAAAGTTAATTCGTTAGTGAATACTGATTTAGCACAACGAGGATTGGTTTATAGAGAAGATGAACATGAACACAGAGTTCCCCATTGTTGGAGATGTCACACGAGATTGATACATGCACCACAGGACGCTTGGTACGTTGACATTGATAAATTAAAACCTTTAATGGAAAGGACTAATAAAAAAGTAAACTGGTTCCCTAAGCATTTCAAAAATGGTAGGTTTTTGAAAAGTTTACAAATGGCGCCTGATTGGTGTATTTCAAGGAGCCGATACTGGGGTTCGCCTGTGCCCGTCTGGGAGTGTGAATGTGGAAATAGAATTGTGCCTGGATCAATTAGTGAGTTAGAAGAAATGGCAGGGATCAAAATTAATGATCTTCATAAACCTGAGATTGATGCCGTGTGTATTCCCTGTCTGTCTTGCGGGAAGAAAGCTATAAGGGTCAAAGAAGTATTAGATAGTTGGATAGAAGCAGGATCTGCTGCATTTGCCGAAAGACATTTCCCATTTGAGGGAGAAAAAGATTGGAGAGATTTTTTTCCTCCTGATTTTATTACTGAATACACAGGGCAAATAAGAGCTTGGTTTTATGTATTACACGTAATTGGAGCTGCTTTGTATGAAAGTGAAGCCTTTAGAAATGTAATTGTAACCGGAGTTGTGCTGGGAACCGATGGACGTAAAATGAGCAAGAATTATGGTAATTATCCTGATCCCAAGAAAATGTTAGAAACATATGGAGCAGATGCGTTTCGGCTATATATGTTAGGCAGTCCGGTTATGAATGGCGAGGATATTAGAATAAGCGAGACGGATTATCGTGTTTGGGTAAAGAATTTCATGCTGATATTACTTAATTCATATAAATACTTTGCAACTTATGCTAATTTGAATAAATTTAGTATTGATAATTATCAAAATTTGAAATCAAGTAATATTCTTGATAAATGGATTTATTCACGACTGTGGTCAACACATCAAAATGTTCAAAACGCATTAGAATCACTTAATACTACAATTGCGGTAAATGAACTAAACGGGTTTGTGAATGAATTATCTACTTGGTATATTCGTAGAAGCCGTGATCGGGTGTCGGGATATGAAGACGAAAAAGATAAAATTGCTTTTTTGCATACTCTATATAACATATTGTTATCTTTCTCGCACACAGCTGCTCCGCTGGTACCTTTTATTAGTGAGTATATCTATCGAAACCTAACTAACGAGACATCAGTTCATTTGCAAAATTGGCCAGAGGTCAGAATTGGTGAAATAGATGTTAACCTTGAAAATAATATGACTTTAATTAAACAAATTGTAGAAAAAGGTCATAGTGAGAGGAAAAGGCTAGGTATTCCTGTAAGACAGCCCCTAGCTAAAATCGATGTTGTGGCGAAAGAAGAAAAAATTTCAAATGAATTATTGGATATTGTGCAAGATGAACTTAATGTAAAGTCAGTAACCTGGCAAGTAATAGGAGGTAAAACTCTTGAAGTCGTTCTTGATACAGAAATTAGTGAGTCTCTAAGACATGAAGGCGAGTCTCGCGATATCATTAGACGAATTCAAGTTGCGCGAAAAAACGCAGGATGTGAGTTGTCTGAGGTTGTAGATGTAGAACTTGAGTATTGGCCAAATGACTTTGAGTCACATATTAAGGCAATGACTAAAGTTAGGAATTTGATTAAGGGTGAAAAAATACTAATACATAGAAATGTATAGATGACTTAAGAGTGTAAGATTAGAATGTATGTTTATTAGAAAAATTTTGGAAAATGCTAGATTGGGAATATTTGTACCGAGTTTAATGCTATCTATCTGGGGATTAATAATGATTAGTAGCTTAAAACCAAATTTAGTAAGTGTTCAATTAATTGCATTGGGAATTTCTATTTTGATATTCGTGGTAATTCTTATATGGCCTGACGATAAGTTTGATTTTTTGTTACCTTATGTATTTATTTTTTGCGTAGCCAGTCTAGCTTTCCCGATCCTTGAGGGAAGTATTACTCGTGGATCAAGAAGATGGATTGAATTTGGGATGATTAAAATCCAACCAAGTGAAATAACTCGAATACTACTAACTTGGATATATGCAGTTTTTTTGAGTAAGAGAAATTCATCACTATCAAACTTGGTTAAATATTTCCTACTATTGTTAGCGCCACTAACAATATTGTTATTGCAACCAGATTTAGGAAGTGGAATTTTATTAGTATTTGGATGGTTGGGTATTTTGTTGGCACGGGGATTACCAAAAAAATATATATTAAGCGGCTTAGTTGTTATTGGATTATTCTTGCCTCTCGGTTGGAATTTGCTACATGATTATCAACAACAGAGAATAATCACTTTTGTTAACCCAAGTAATGATCCACTTGGAAGTGGATATAATGTGATACAAGCTCGGCTTGCTATAGGATCTGGTCAATTCTGGGGTAAAGGACTGGGGAGAGGAACGCAGTCACATTTACGATTTTTGCCAGAGCACCACACTGATTTTATGTTTGCTTCTCTAGCTGAAGAATTCGGATTCTTGGGAACAAGTATTTTACTAGTTTTATATACAATATTATTCGCTCGAATGGTTAGTGCAAGTCAATCATCTACTTCGTTGGTTTCAAGTCTATTAATCTTGGGGATCTTCTCTACTTTGTTTGGTCAAACAATAATTAATATCGGGATGAATTTGGGTATTCTGCCTGTAACTGGAGTTACATTGCCGTTCCTTTCGTATGGAGGATCATCCCTAGTGAGCACGTGGATTATGATCGGAATCGTAAGCAAACATGCCAGTAAGTATAAATTGAAAATTGCTGGACATATTCATTGACCTCAAGCGGTACTTTGCGGTATAATTTCACGAGTTTATGAAATACGCAGTAATATCATTAGCTGGGGCTCAATACAAAATTACAGAAGGTCTAGAACTTTCGGTAAATAACCTTAGTAAAAACAAAGGTGATAAATTGGTATTTGATCAAGTTCATTTGGTAGTTGAGAATGAGAATGTCTCTTTAGGATCGCCTTTGGTTAATAATGCAACGGTTGAAGCGACAGTTGTGGATAATTTCAAAGATAAAAAAATCAGAGTAGCTAAATTCCGTGCTAAATCTCGACATCGAGTTGTAAATGGATTCAGAGCATTGAAAACTAAGGTTATTGTTAACAAAATTGTTGGCTAAGATTATATGGCACATACAAAGTCAGGTGGAAGTAAAGCCTCACAAAAAACTCGTCGAATAGGTAAAAGACTTGGGTTGAAGGTTTCAGGTGGACAAAAAGTGATTGCAGGCAATATCTTGATTCGACAAAGAGGGACACAATATCGACCTGGAACGAATGTAGGATTAGGACGTGACTTTACTCTCTTTTCATTGGTCGATGGTATCGTACAATTTTCTATTGCTCGCGGCCGTCGGTTAGTTTCAGTACTTGATAATCACACCACGGCAGCCAAATAATTAGATATGGCTGATGAAATTACGTTTTTTGATTTAAATCAACTTCAACCTAATCCACTTCAACCTAGAGGCTCCATAGTTCCTGATTCATTAGTTGATTTAGTAGATTCAATTAAAGAACATGGAATTCTTGAACCTTTGGTAATTGCACAAACTCCTGCAGGATATCAAATTATTGCAGGTGAGAGACGTTGGCGAGCTGCTCAGCTTGCTGGGTTAACTCAAGTGCCTGTACTAATCAAACAGACGACCCCTCAGGGCATGTTGGAAATGGCGATTGTAGAGAATGTACAAAGATCGGATCTAAACCCCATAGACAGAGCCAAAGCTTTTCAGCGATTAATGTATGAGTTCAGTCTTACGCCCACTGATATATCTAAAAGATTATCCAAAAGTCCTGCTTATGTTTCGAATTCAATAAGATTATTGAGCTTACCTGACGCCTTAAAGGATGGATTACTAACAGGAATGATTACAGAAGGACATGCGAGGGCGTTAGCAGCAATTGATGATCAACACTTAATGATTGAGGCCTATAAAATGATATTGAAAGAAAATGGATCAGTTAGAAGAGCAGAAGAGTTAGCGAGAAGAATGAAGTCACAATCAGGACAAAAAGTTAAAGAGGTAGTTAAACCTGCACTTGAAGTTAGTCAAGAAATTGATAATTATCAAAAATTTGTGAGCGAGAAATTTGGTGGAGCCAAAAGTAATAGAGTTAAAATATCACGGTCACGAGCCGAAACGAAAGTCTATATTATATTTAAGGGCAATCAAGACAAAACTGAACCCAAGTTTAAATCATTGATGGATGCAATTGCGGGAATCGGTGAGATTAGTAGTGAATAATCTCTCGTGTTTTATTTAGTGAATTTAGAAGTTGTGGCTATTTATTATCTGGTATTAATTAAGAAGCGAAAATTAAATTTGGAGAATTCCGATAATTCTAATTTAATGAATTGTCTTAATGTCTTAAATCGTGATTGACTAGACCTATGCGATTAATTGGCAAGTAGCGAAACCAAGCACGACCTACAAGCTTCTCTCTAACAACTGGCCCCCATTCCCTTGAATCGCTTGACCCATTGCGATTATCCCCTAAGACAAAATAGCTGTTTTCTGGAATCTTGTATGAGATGCTTTCTTTTAAGAAAGCCCCTGACCGAGTTGCAAGTCCGATAGGAAGATAATTTTCATCAAGTTCTCTATCATTTATAAAGACTTTGCCATCCTGAACCTTGATCGTATCTCCTGGAAGTCCAATTATTCTCTTAATAAAATCGTAATTCTGATTTTCGGGACTCTGAAAAACAACAATATCTCCCCGCTCTGGTTGGCGCATCCATCGATAAGTGACCTTGTCTGTCAATAAATAGTCACCGTCCAAAAAGGTTGGAACCATCGAACTGCCTCTAACCTTGTTTGGCTGAAAAACAAATATGTAGGTAACCATGAAAATGGCAAACGACAATACAACTACTTGTAAGATATCTCCAACCATGGCAAGGAGTTCTTTAGTAATGTTTCTTTTGGGGGTGGATGAGGTATCTACATCAGGTTGGAACATACAGACTAGTTTAGCGGAGAATGCTATAATCTAGCAAGAAGCAAAGGCCACTTAGCTCAGTTGGTTAGAGCGTTCGTTTCACATACGAGAGGTCAAAGGTTCGAGTCCCTTAGTGGCCAC
>CAZLQM010000040.1:0-5809 GCA_964561945.1 uncultured Gammaproteobacteria bacterium
CTAGTGTATCCTCTAGTTCACCGTCTATGTTCATGGCACAACTTGTGCAGTGCATACCTATGATCTTGAGTTTGAGAGTGTTCATACGACGTTGATGACTCCTCTGTACATGCCCATGCTACACATAAATGGAATTTGTGTTGGTTTGTCGGGCATTTTGAGCGTTATTTTTTCTGTTTGCCCCACCCTAATAACTTTTTGGTATTTGAAATATGGAATGGTAAATGCGGAGGCGCAAGTATATGAACCTTGGTTTTGGATAGAAAGAGTAACGTTGGATCCTGTTTTGAATATTAATGAGTTGGGGTTGTATCCTGCATCGATAATGTTAATAGTGGCACTTGCAGTAGAAAGGGTTTGAGAATTAGAGTTGGCATTGCTTGAAGAGTGCGTTTGAGATTGAGTTTGGGGTAATGGTTGGACCATGAAAAGATTGTTGAATGTCCAAGCGCTACCGCTAAGAGCAAGGACGTTATTAAGATTGTATGTGGCAAGGATAATGAGAACTACAGCAGTTATTTGCATAAATTTTTGGTTGAGAGAGTGATTAAGTTTGGTAGCGAAATATCCTAGTATGAAAAAGATGGGAGAAGTTCCAAGGACGAAGGCAAATAAGATCGAAGCCCCAAGCAAGGGATTAGCTGAAGCAATAGCCAGTGCCATCATCGCTTGAGTTGTCCCACAGGGGATGAAGATGGTAAATGCACCTAATATACCCGGAGCAAAAAGAGTTTTGCTTTTGGATTGGTTGCGGACCAGACGAGTTAAGAATTTCGGCGGTTGAATAACAAAGTATCTAAAGATAGGGTGAATATCGAGGATGTTAAAAGCTGTGCCTAGCATAAAAATAATTACTGCAGTTTGCATAATGATTTGGGCAGTGAGAGACAATTGAAATAGAGAGCCAAAGTAACCGAGTAATAAGCCCAGAGCAGTATAAGCGATGAGTTTGGTGATTAAGAAAGTAATGATGGGAAGAGCGTTATCTGTTTGTCTGGTTTGATTTTGGAGTTGTTTTTCTTGTTTGTTGGTAAGAGTGGCTGCAAGGAGTCCGCCTTGGACGGCAAGACATGTGAGTCCTCCAGTAAGAAGACCTGTAAGGAAAATAGTTATGAGATTGATGTCATTGGTTTTGACAAGAGAACTGATTTGAAAGATGAAAAATACAATTAAAACAAGAGTAATGGCGATGGTAAAAATTGATAGGGTTGGTTTGGTGAGTCTAAGATTCATAAGATTTAGATTGTGGCTTTTTTGAGTAATAGTGAATTGGAAACGACAGAAATTGATGAAAGTGCCATTGCCATGGAGGCGAGAATCGGGTTAAGTGTGATACCAAAGAAGGGATAAAGTATGCCCATGGCGATGGGAATTAAAATAATATTATAACCAAAAGCCCAGAATAAATTAAGTTTGATAGTACGCATGGTCTTGTGCGATAACCTGATACTTTTGGCAACTGAGTTTAAGTTGGGATTGATGAGGGTGATATTGGCAGTTTCGATTGCAATGTCTGTACCTGTACCAATGGCGATTCCAACATCGGCTCGGGCTAATGCTGGTGCGTCGTTGATTCCATCTCCGACCATGGCAATTTTTTTGCCTTGAGATTGAAATTTCTTTACATAAGATTCTTTTTGGTCTGGTAGGACTTCGGCAAAGAAATGGTTGATATCAAGCTGATTGGCGATGGCTTGAGCGGTACGTTGATTGTCGCCTGTAATCATGACGACATCGAGATTTAGGTTTTTGAGTTCTTGAATAGCTTGTTTGGCTGAGTCTTTGATGGTATCAGCAACAGCAATAAGTCCAATTAGTTTTTGGTCTTGGGCAAGAAGCATGAGTGTTTTGCCTTCTGATTGTAATTGGGCAATTTGATTGATATGGGATACGTAAACAATTTTTTGAATTTCCATTAATTTACTGTTTCCAAGATACAGTTTGTGGTTATTAATTTGACCTTGGATGCCATGACCGGCGATGGCAGAGAATTTGGTGACGGGAGACAGGGTAAGATTTTGGTTAGTTGCATGAGAAATTATGGCTTGAGCCAGTGAGTGTTCAGATCCGTATTCAAGAGAAGCTGCAAGCTGGAGGATTTGGTTAGCATCATATTTGGCGGTAGGAATAATATCAGTAACTTGAGGTTTGCCTTTGGTTAGGGTGCCTGTCTTGTCAAAGATGATGGTTTGGACTTGATTAGCTGTTTCGAGACTTTGGGCGTCTTTGATAAGAATTCCTTTTTGGGCGCCAAGTCCTGTCCCGACCATGATAGCAGTGGGAGTAGCCAGACCCATGGCACAAGGACAAGCAATGATTAGAACTGCTACAGTGTTAAGCATAGCATGAAGGAAAGTTGGTATGGGGCCAAATACATACCAAATGCCAAAGGTCAGAAAAGCTAACATGATGACTATGGGGACAAAGTAAGAGGAAACTGTGTCGGCGAGGCGTTGGATGGGTGCTTTGGAACCTTGGGCATCTTGGACGAGTTTTATAATTTGGGCCAGCATGGTATCTGAGCCAACTTTGGTGGCTCTATAAGTAAAAGTACCTAATTTGTTAATGGTAGAACCGATGACAAGATCATTAGTAGTTTTATCAACAGGAATACTTTCGCCCGAGATCATGGATTCGTCGATGGACGATTCACCTTGGATAATCTGGCCATCGACTGGGATTTTGTCTCCTGGTCGAATTCGAATTGTATCTCCAACTTGGACTTGGTCTATGGGGATGTCTATCTCTTGATCACCTCTGATTACTCTGGCTGTTTTGGCTTGAAGACCGATGAGTTTTTTGATGGCATCAGATGTGCCTGCTTTGGCTTGGGATTCAAAATATCTGCCTAGTAAGATTAGCCCGATAACAAGTGATGAAACGTCGAAGTATGGCAT
The DNA here is from genome assembly GCA_964561945.1 of uncultured Gammaproteobacteria bacterium. Taxonomy (GTDB): domain Bacteria; phylum Patescibacteriota; class Microgenomatia; order CAYXHB01; family CAYXHB01; genus CAYXHB01. The sequence continues at coordinate 2,898 of CAZLQM010000040.1, forward strand.
GACTTCCATGTCTAAATTGGTTAGGACTTGGGGGAAAAGAACTACAAAGACTGAGTAGAAGTAAGCGACTGTTGTACCAATGACAACAAGAGTATCCATATTGGCGTTGCGGTTTTTGAGTGCAGGGAGGGCGGCTTGGTAAAACTTGAGTCCCGCCCAAAATTGGATTGGGGTGGCAAGAAGCCATTGAAGGTAAAAGTTAGTCAAAAATGAAGGGGCTGTGCTTATTAATCCTGGAAATGAACCCCAAAGAATTAGAAATCCTAGGCTCAAGCTAATAATTACTTGAGTTCGGAGATTAGTTAGTTCTTGGGTTTTTTGAGTTCGGATTGTGTCTGGAGATTCGCGGTTTAATTCTAGTGTGTAGCCCGTTTTGGCTATAGCTTGGGCAAATTGTGACGGTGTTGCTACATTTGAATCATAGGTGATGGTAGCTTGTTCTGTAGCGAGATTAACTATGGCTGATTCAACCCCTGGGACTTGGGATAGGGCGCGTTCGGTGACTTTGACACAGGATGCACAGTGCATGCCTTTGATAGGATATGTTTGTTTGGATTGGTTCATATTATTTGTTATTTTTGTTGCTTAGAAAAAACCAGTAGGTGAAGGCAATCCCTGTAAAACAAAATATTATGACGATTAATTTATCAATTGACATGGTTTTAGATTTTTTTATTAAATACTTGCATAATTTCACTGATTGACTCCTCTGCTTTGCCTTGTTTGATCGATTTAGCAACACATGTTTTGAGATGGTTTTCGAGGAGAAGATGGCCGGTTTGGCGTAAGCTTGATTCAATTGCTTTGATTTGATGCATGATGTCAATGCAGTATGCATCGTCTTGGGTCATAGAAATTACTTTTTCTAATTGACCTTTGGATATTTTGAGTCTATGGGCGATGCGCTCTCTGGTGTTTTTTGGTGTGTATGACATATCTCCCCTATGGGGATATATTGATACAAAAAATATTTTGAGTCAAGAAGATAAAATTTGTGTTAATTACTGGTATTGAAGACTGTTTTGGGGACAATATTGACTTGAAACTGGAAGTTTTGGTTATACTTTTCGTCAAGTTGTGATTTGATTTGGTTGATGTTGTCGGGTTGGAAATTAAGATTTTGGGGAATGCGAAGATCGAGGCTAATTAATGTTTGGGAGGGTGCAGTTAAATCTAAGTTGGAACTTAAGGGTTGTTTGGCAAGATTGATGGCTTGGATATCAATCTGAGGATATTTTAGGCGGAGGCTATCGCGGATGTCTTTGGTAATTTGTTCTGATTCGAGGTCGGGTTGTGATTTGAATTTGATTCGAGGAATAATATCGACATTGAGGTTTACTTGGGCGTTAATTGTTTGAGAAAGTGTCTGTTCAATTTCCGTGAGTGTATTTTGGGAAAACTGAGTTGTGGGATCGCTAATGATTAATAAATTGACGATCCAAGATTGAGTTGAGGGCTGGTAATTAATGTCTATGGTGTCAATGTTGATGGAATTACTCATTTTGGCAATTTGGTCACGCAAGGCTTGGGTGATTTGGGTTTTGGTTCGACCTTGGAATTGATCATCGGCACTTTCGAGAGTGATGTTTTTTTGGATGTGGAGGTTGAGATCTATTTTTTTGTTTAGGGCGGATTCAAGATGATTGATGATGGTAGCTTTTTGTTGGTAATTAATGGTTACTTTTTCGGGGATGAGGAGATCGGCGCTGATGTTGATACGGTTGGGATTGTTTTGGCTTTCGAGATTGGTGGTGATATTTTGGACGTAGATTTCAGGTGAGATGTGATTGAATTCTTGGGTTAGGATTTGGCTGGTAGTGTCGTAGGCGTTAATTTTGAAGGTGTAATTTTTAAGTGAAATAGCTAGCGGTACTGCTGTAATGATGAGAGCAATTGCTGTGGTTAGAATGCCTTTGGCTTGGAGATAGATGCCACGGTTTTTTTTGACACCGACGATAAGGAAAACTAGGATGGACGAGAAGATGATTGAGACGACGTTAGCCAAAAAAAGCAAGAAGCCACCGCTGAAAGTATCAAAGCTATAGAGAGATAAACCAATACCTGCGACACACAATGGTGGCATGAGTGAGGTGGCGATAGCGACGCCTGCAAGACTGGAGGAAATTTTCTTTTGGATTAGTGCCATGGCTGCGATGATGCCTGCAGATAGAGCTACAAAAATATCAAGAATTGTGGGAGTGGTTCGAGTGAGGATTTCATTATTGAGATGTTTGAGTGGCGAGATGGTGGCGATAAGATATGCAGCAATTAGGCTAATGAGAATTGAAAGAAGAAGTAGAGAGATAGCGTGTCTGATGAGGAGTTTGCGTTCGTAGGTGATGCCAATGGAGATTTTCATTAATGGCCACATCAAAGGAGAGATAATCATGCCTCCAATGATGACGGCGGTATTATTGAGTAATAATCCAAGTGTAGATACGATACTGGAAACGACGAGTAAGATAATGAAGCTAAATGAAAAGTGAGTGTTGTTTTGGATGGTTTCGAGGATGAATTCATCATCAATATCTTTGATGTCATTGACATATTTGAGTCCGGAAGAGGATAGATTGCGGAAGAAATTTTTGATGAGAGATGAAATGTTCATGAGAAGTTTAGATTTAGTTTAGCCTAAATTGTGATTAAAAAGATATTCTGTGATTGAAATAAGTTTTAAGAAGTTAGAGAAACTTTAAAGCTATTTGGATTTTGGGTTGGAGGGTTTCCCCCATTGCCAGCGAGGTTTTTCGCCAGTTTTGTAGGCAATTTTTATGAATAGCAGTGTTAGGAGTAAAAGAGGGAGATAGAAGGTGAAGATGATTTCGTGGGTTGGAGATGATTCGTCAATAGTGTAAGAAAATGCGAGAATTGCAACCAAGTAGATAATTGTAATGAGCCAGCCTTGCCATGTG
>CAZLQM010000041.1:0-5773 GCA_964561945.1 uncultured Gammaproteobacteria bacterium
GTAGTGGTTATTAATAGCGAGAAAATTCAAGTGACTGGAAAGAAAGAACTAGATAAAGCTTATGAAAGATACTCTGGATTCCCCAGCGGAAGAAAAGTTATGAAACTAAAAGATGTTAGAGAAAGAAAACCTAGCGAAATTCTCTATCAAGCAGTAAATGGAATGCTACCAAAAAATAAATTACGGGCCAAGATGATTCGTAGACTTAAGTTAATTGTAGGGAGTAGTAATCCATACGAATCCCATTTATAATTTCGTTCAGCTTATGGCTAAAGATAATAAATCAGAAAAAACTCATATTCAAAGTGTCGGGCGACGCAAAAATGCTTCAGCTCGGGTTAGACTACATGAAGGAAATGAAAATCATACTGTTAATGGGAAGCCTATAGAACAATATTTTAGTGCTCCATTAATGAAATCTATCTATGAGGCTCCTTTAGAGGCTGTCGAAGCAAAAAACCTATACATGACTGTAAAAGTCGTTGGAGGCGGTATATTAGGCCAAGCAAGAGCCGTGGCACATGGGCTTGCCCGATCGCTGGTTGCTTATAATGGTGAGTGGAAAAGTGTGTTAAGACAAGAAGGACTTGTAACTCGGGATCCACGTATGAAGGAACGTCGCAAAGCAGGTTTGGCACAGTCAGCGCGTGCTAAGAAATCTTCACCAAAGCGATAGTTTGGAAAATTTAGGCTTGGGATTAGAGATAAGGATATATACTTAAAGTTTTTGTGCTTAATTGAAAAAATCTGTTGGGAGCTTCGGGGATTAAATGATTCCAATGAAAGAAATTGATATTTGAAAAAGACCTCTTGCGATTTTGAGATATATTCATTTAAAATACAATTCATGACTTACGATCCTAATGAACACAAACCAAAGAAACCTTATGATGAAGGTAACAATCCTGATTTAGAATCGGATGACGATGTATTTGAAAACTTAAGTCCATGGGGAGTAGAAGGAGAAGAAACTGAATTGAATTTGGCTGCAAAACTAAATCACACTAGTACGATTGATAACTCTCCTCCACCCGAGGAAATTGAAATTGATGAAGAAGATGATGATTCTTCGGTGGATGATGAGGATGACATTGTGCCTTGGGACAAATTAGAAGAGGAAGATCTGGATGAAATGATGGATGACGATTAAGTGGTAAAAAATTGAGTTAAAATCTTGATTAATGAGAGGTTTTAGTGAGTTACCATTTCACTCAACCACATAATTGCTATTCCAAACATAAATGCCATAAAAGTAAAGAATACTTGCTTGGGATTGTCTTCGTTACGCAATTCAGGTAGCAAATCGGTAGTCGCGATGTAAAGGAAACCTCCAGCTGCAACTGGAAGCAATATATTCATTAATACTTGGCTATAACCAAGTAAAAAATAACCCATGACTCCGCCGATAATACTTGTAAATGCAACTAGGATATTGGCTATGATGGCTTTTTTGCGGGAATATCCTGCATATAGCAATACTCCCATATCTCCTATTTCTTGGGGTATTTCATGAAGTGCGATGGCAAGAGTAGTCGCAAGTCCTAAGTTGGTATCGAGAAGGAAGGCGCCTGCAATCACCATACCATCAATGAAATTATGAATTCCATCACCGATTAGGTTCATAACACCAAAGCTATGATGAGTACAACTGGCGTCGTGACAATGACGCCAGTGAAATATTTTTTCGATAAGGAAAAAAACAATAAAAGATACCAAGGTGATTTTGAGAGCAACTTCAATTGATAAATTTTGAGTAGATTCAGGCAACAGATGAAAAAAGGTTGCACCTAACAAAGTGCCAGCTGCGACAGCAATCAAGGATTTAAGAATTTTATTTAGAAATGATTGATTTAATGCTAGGGTGAATATGGCAACAAGAGACCCTGCGCTAATGATCACATTTGCCAGCAGAATGTATATTAAAGTCATAATTATTATTGGCATTTGGCACAAAGGCCATGATAAATAATATCCATATCTGATGTTTGGAATCCATTAGCTTGAGTTTGGGGGGAATGTTGTAGATTTTGGGGACAAGGGACATCCATTACCTTATGACATTCGGTACATACTGCGTGATGATGATGAGCTAAACTCGCTAGCTCATAACAAGTTGCATTTGCATTAACCATTACTGCGCACACGATACCTTTGTTTATTAACAACTCAAGATTGCGATAGAGCGTTGTTTTGTTAACTTTAGATAAAAGAGGTGATACTTGGACAAGCTCCTTGATACTTAAAGGATCATCACTCTGGGTCAAGATTTTGATAATTTCCTGCCTAAATGGTGTTAATCGCACAAGAGGAAGTGTTTGTTTATTTTTCATTGGGTGATTATATCAAATATGCAACTAAGTTGCACTTATTACTGATGCTGGGAAACTACTTCTCTACCCCAAATGCGCATAATCATTCCAAGTCTGAAGATGCCATATTTGATCATGGTAATCACACATTGTGATACCAGTGTTACTAATTTCTAAGAAATTCATAAAGGTTTCACCCATCTGGCTGGTTAGATTATTGCCAAATGCCATCATAGGAATTATGGTGCGGATAAAATTACCATGAGAGACAACCAAGATGCTTTCTTCTTTTCTAGTAGCTAAATAATCAAGTGCCTGGGCTGCCCTTGATTTTAGATCCGTGTAATTTTCCTCATCAGAATAATGCCAATCAGGATTGTTGAAATTGGATCGCATTGCCTTGCGGATTTCTTGAGCCATCGGATCATCGTGAGATAATCCAAGAAGCTGACTTGGCGGTCGTCTCTCAATAAATAGATCGTTAGTTTCAAGGGGCGAACCTGTATGGGTAGAAATTGTGGTAGCTGTTTGGAGAGCTCTTTGCATCGGACTGGTGATAATGACTTCGATAGGGATATGTAAAAATCTATCGGCGACAAACTTAGCCTGATCAAGTCCTTGGGAAGAAAGGGGTGTATTAGGAAGCTGAGTACGCTTGGTAGCGTTCAATTCACTCTGTCCATGTCTAACAAAATATACTCTCATGCATTTATCTTATGTGTTATCTATCCAAATGTAAAAGCATACAACTCAACATTGGCATCATTGAATTCTAGTCTAAGCACATGTCTACCTGGTGAAGGCAAATCAATTAATTTATATAGCCTATCGGTATCCAAAGTTACAACCCCAGATTTATTATCTAAACCTGGAAATTGAATCTTATCGTCGAGATACACCCTTACTTGAGCTTTTTTTTGTTTGGGTCGCATGACGAGAAAAACTTCTTTTGATTCAAAGCTTAACTCAAGCTTAGACCCTGATTGCGGATTAGCATATTCCTCCATAACTTGCCATTCACCCTCAAAAGCAAAAGTGTTGTTAGTCAGTTTGGATGGAAAGGTGTAGCTTGATAACGCATTGCGCATGATTGGTTGTGGCGATGTGAAATTATCAATTCGCAAGTAACCTAAATATGTTTCTGGCGTTTGCGAGTAAGTTTGGTAGGTGGAATTATTAACTTGTGTATCTAATTCAAATCCATTGATTTCGTTGAGCAATTCTTGAATCGCTTGTTCAGTTTCGTCGTAATTACCTTCTCCGAAATGGGTATAGCGAATGTAACCATTTTTATCGATAAGATATTTAGCTGGCCAATAACGGTTATTGTATGCCTTCCAAGTAGCAAATTCATTATCTTGAACGATTGGATAAGTTAAATTGAAGTCTTGAATTGCCTGTTGAACGTTATTACTTTGTTTTTCGAATTCAAACTCAGGAGAATGCACTCCAATGATAGTTAATCCTTTGTCTTGGTATTTTTTTTGCCATTGCCTTAAATATGGCAATGTGCGTTGGCAATTAATACAACTATAAGTCCAGAAATCGAGTAAAACAACCTGATTATTTAGTTGAGATATTTGAAGGGGCGGACTATTGAACCATTGACCGCCGGAAATTATCTGAGGAGCTTTTGGCCCTTGGTGTAAATTAATATCTCTCATGGGGTTGCCGATTTGGTTATTTGAAGATGACTGTTGATTAATTTCTTGAAGCTTTTGATTAATCAAATTATTATCTTCAAACTTGATAAGATTTGTTCCGTACTGTGGGAATGCATTTAGAATGTAAGTTTGGAATTGACGATCGAAGTTAAAGAAAATAGCCAATGCAGTTAGAACCATAAGAATCCCAAAACCCTTTTGAATTTTGGAGCTATTTTTGAGTAACCATGGGATTTTTTGTAAAGCCCTAGATCCTAGTTGAATGATAAAAAACATTGGGATTGCTGTTCCAAGCGAGTATGCGAAAGTAATAAATACAGCTTGAAGTGTAACTTCTCCTGATAAAGCTAAGCTGATTACTGATGCCAAAATTGGGCCAACGCAGGGTGTCCAGAGTAACCCTAAAGATAATCCGATGATTAATCCACCTACGAATCCATGTTTGGTTTGTGATACTGGAGCAAATCTAGTAAGTTTGGTGAATAATTGTTCTATTAAGATTTGGAACCTAGAAACAAATAAACTAAGTCCAAATACAATTAGAATAATTACAGATAAATATCTTAAGGATTGAGCAGGGATGCCGCTAATTCTTACAATCGTAGATAGAAATAGAGTGAAAAAAGTAAAGCTTAAGATAAAACCCACAACCACACCTATCGGCCGTTTCTTGCCACTATTATCAACTGACGAAGAGAGAATTATCGGTAAAATGGGCAGAATACACGGCGACAAAATTGTGATCATGCCTGCAATAAATGCAAATGTAATTAAAATAATCATTTATTTTTGTATTATTTAACCTCAGGTACAGGTTTTATGTAAAAAAACCCGCACCCCAGATTACTTAATATTGGCAAGTAATTCTTTGGTTTGCCCTCCATTCCATTTGGCTATTTCTTGACCTTGATCATCAATCTGCACAAATGTATGTTGGTATGTCACTCCATATTTTTCGGCTAGATTCTTTTCATCCCGGTCTGTATCAGGATCATTGTAATTAACTCTTGTTACAGTTAAATCGGCAGGAAAAGTTTCGGCATTTGATTTGAAATCAGCATCGGCTGGCCGACAAGTAGGACACCAATTAGCATAGAAAAAGAGGACTCTTCGACCTGAGATTTGATCAATTTCAGATTTGTTGTATTCAACATAACCAGAACTATTCATTTCATCTTCGGTCTCGGATGTCATTTCTTCTTTTTGCATATTGTCGGTTTCCATTGGTTCTTCATCTTTCATGGCAGTATCTGATGCTTCTGAATCATCTTTGGCCACTTGGTGGATTTCTTCTTGGGCCATCATACTTGGTGTTTGAGATTTGTTAGATTGAGAGTACGCAAAAGCTCCTGCCACAATTAATGCTAAAACTAGTAGAGTTATGATTGTTGCTTTATTCATGTGTTTCACCTCCAATCATTAGTGTTTTGAATTAACATAAATTAATCCAATAATTTTAGTTAGAAATGCGATGCACAATCCGATAACGAGGAAAGGATCAATCTCCCCTGTATAACTTTGGTATATGACTCCAAAAATTAATGTAGATGTTAGAGCAAAGTATGCATATCTACCTGCAATAAATTTGTGAAGTTGAGTTCTTTCGTCTCCGGGCGTTTCTTTCCAAAGCAGACCAATAAAGATAATAAACAAAACTGTAAGGAATGGAATCATAAATGGATGAAGCATGTGAGGCATGAGGAGATCTAAAGGATTTATAAAGAAGATTAGTAAACCAATTAACAGAATTGAAATTAAGATTTCTCCGATAAAATTATTTTTCATTTTTGTAAATAAATA
>CAZLQM010000042.1:0-5714 GCA_964561945.1 uncultured Gammaproteobacteria bacterium
TTGGGTAATTTATTTGGAGAAATTCCTAATATGAATGAAATAGATGAATTTTTTGGTATTTCACCTGTGATTGTGTATCCAGAAAAAGCTGATGTTAATTTTCAATTAACACAAAAATTAAAAATGCCAACGATTGTATTTGAGAATGTGTCTTTTGCTTATCCTTCAAGTAGAGAAAATGTGTTGAGTGATATAAATATCGAAATTCCTTATGGACAAAATTTGGCTTTGATTGGTGAGAATGGAGCAGGGAAAACAACGCTAGTTAAGTTGTTAATGAGGATATATGATCCAAGTAAAGGGAGAATAACGGTTAACGGTATAGATTTACGGCAAATTTCTGAAGAGAATTTGTTCGGACTCTACTCTACTCTATTTCAGGATTTTGGAAAGTTTTATTTAACTATTAGAGAAAATTTGGAAATGGCAGCAAGAAGGAAATTGAGTGAGAAAGAAATTGTTGAATATTTGAAATTTTCGAACGCTTGGGAATTTATTGAAAAAACTAAAAATGGTGTAAATCAACAGTTGGGACCTGAATTTAACGATGGAATTGATTTGTCGGGTGGTCAATGGCAAAGATTAGCAATTGCAAGAGCTTATGCAAAGAAAGCTCCAATTTTAATATTAGATGAGCCAACTAGTGCTGTGGATGCAAGGAGTGAGATGGAGATATTTGATAGATTAAATAATCAAATGAAAGAAAATACTTTATTGTTTATTTCTCATCGATTCTCTACTATTAAAGATGCAGAGCGGATTATTGTGTTAGATAAAGGATGTATAATCGAAGATGGACAGCATGAAGATTTGATGCAAAATAGAGGGAAATATTATAATTTGTACAAAGTCCAAGCAGAAAGGTACAGGAGATAGTGATTGTTTAACAATCGGTTATTTGACAAACAAGTTAATTGCGTTATAATTGTTAGTTGGCAGATGGTACGTTGGTACTTCTGCTTACAATTTGATTATTGTTTTTGAAAGATAAAGATACTCCTAATACATTATTTATTTTTGATCGTATCTTCTATTTGACAGCGAGTTTCAATATTATAGGCAGAGTTACCAGCGCATCATAAGTTAATTTATACACTAATATGTCATTTGATCGCAGAAGAGCATCTCGAGGAAGAGGTAGTTCTTCATATAATAATAACGCAAGAAGTTGGCAAAGACCTGCTTCTCGCGGACGGGGAAATGGTGGCGGAAGAAGCCAGTACATTGATCCGAGTATGTTCGTGCATAAGGCTGAGGAAGTATCAATTGATGAAGTTGAGTATGTACCAACAGTTTCATTTGAAAATATGGAATTGGTGGAGTTGTTGAAATCTAATATTGCATATCATGGATATAAAGCTCCAATGCCGATTCAGGATAAAGCGATAAAACCTATTTTGGAAGGTCGAGATGTTATCGGTATTGCTAATACCGGTTCTGGAAAGACCGCTGCTTTTTTGATTCCTTTGTTAAATAAATTATATACTCAGCCTGATGAGAGAGCTTTGATCGTAGTACCAACTCGAGAACTGGGATTGCAGATTGCCGATGAATTTCATGCTTTTGGACGAGGTATGAGACTTGGTGTGGCTCTGTGTATTGGAGGTATGAGTATACGACGCCAAGAAGATTCTCTATATAATATGCCACGACTTGTGATTGGGACTCCTGGACGGTTGATTGATTTGGTGGAACGAAGAATTCTTAATTTGAGTAAGTTTGGGAATATTGTTTTGGATGAAGTTGATCGTATGGTTGATATTGGATTCCTCAAGGATATTGAATATTTGATTTCTCTTCTGCCTACTAAGAGACAATCATTGTTTTTCTCTGCCACAGTCTCTGGTAAAACAGAGCAAATTTTGCGTAGATTTGTGTCTAATCCTGTAACTGTATCGGTCAAGCAGCAAGAAACAGCTCTGAGTGTGGATCAAGATGTAATTAGGGTGACTTATGGGAGTAACAAAGTAGACGTGTTGCATGATCTTTTGATTCAAGAGGAATATCACAAGGTTTTGGTATTTGGAAAAACTAAGTGGGGAGTTGAGAAGCTGAATAAATCTTTGATGGAACGAGGATTTCGTGCTGCAGCTTTACACGGAAATAAAACTCAAGGACAAAGACAGCGAGCTTTAACTCAATTTAAGCGTAATGAAATACAGGTGCTTCTGGCAACAGATGTAGCTTCACGAGGAATTGATATTGATGATATTACGCATGTGATTAACTTCGATGTACCAGCAACATATGACGATTATGTCCATCGAATTGGAAGAACTGGACGAGCAGGGAAAAAAGGTAAGGCTTTGACGTTTGTAGAGTAATGGTTGGGTTTGGGTGAGGATTATGAGTATGATGAGAAATGTGGTTTTGGGATTTATAAATCAATTATAATTTCTATTAATCCAAGGGCGACCCATAAAAGTTTGAATAAAAAATAAACAAATAAAAATAAAATAAGAAATGTTAAGAAAATTAATAAGCCCATTAAAATTGTTGGGAGTAGAATAGCATTGGGAAATAAACTTGCAACAGTAAATAAACTGGCTAGCAAGATTGGAAATATAAACAATGAGTATAGGAAGATAGGCCAAGCATGACTCTGTTGGGCTATTTGGTTTATTTGTTCGAAGAAGATTCGAGTTAGCGATTTTTCGATTACTTGGGGTTGTGATTTGGGTTTGTGAATTAAATATAGTTTCAAGAAAAATAAAAAATACATGATATTAGTTGACCAAAGAAGACTTCTAATATAGGAAGATGGAGTGAAACGAAATGCGGTGGGAGTGGAAAGAATTACTATAATATTTATGGTGGCGGTGAGGTAGATTAAAGAGATCGGACGAGTCATGTATTGAAGTATTCGAGCGAGGGTTATGTGTTTGTTCGTATTTGTTTTTTTTGGGTTTAACATAATTAGTTATAGGTTAACATATTTTAAGAAAATGCGTTAGTTTGAGCAAGGTTTGTTTTAAGTTGGTTGTATTTTGATGGTATACTATAGGAATGTTAATTGATGAAGTGAGAATAACGCTTGAAGGTGGAAAAGGTGGAGATGGAAGTGCTTCTTTTGCTCCCGGATTAAAGTCGGGTCCTGATGGAGGTAATGGTGGAAAAGGTGGAAATATATATATTGTAGGGACAGATAATCTGCGAGCTTTGAACCAATTTGCTCGTAAAACATACTATAAAGCTAAACCTGGAGCGATGGGAATGCGTAAGAAAATGTATGGATTAGCTGGTGAAAACTTGGAGATTCCCATCCCGATAGGGACAACATTGCGAGACGAGATGACTGGTGAGACATTTGAAGTAATTGATAAAGATACTAAATTTTTGATAGTTCGGGGTGGAGCCGGTGGAAGAGGAAATTTTGAGTTTAGGTCGTCTACTAATACAACTCCAAAATTTGCAGAAAAAGGTTTTGCGGGTCAGGTGCGAAATTTACATTTGATTTTGAAATTTTTGGCTGAATATGGATTAATTGGACTACCTAATGCTGGTAAAAGCAGCATGCTAAATGCATTGACCAATGCCAAAGCTCGAGTTGGTGCCTATGAATTTACGACTTTGGAGCCTAATCTTGGAGTGTTAGATGGCAAGGTGATTGCTGACATTCCTGGATTAATCGAAGGAGCCTCGAGTGGAAAAGGATTGGGAATCAAGTTTTTGAAACATATAGAGAAAGTGAAGCTATTGATTCATTGTATTAGCAGTGATAGCGAGGACGTGATTGAAGACTTTAACATAATAAATCGAGAATTGGGGGAGTTCAATGAATCAATGTTAACTAAAGATAGGATAATTTTATTGACTAAGGTGGACTTGATAAATGCTAAGGAAATTAAATTAAAGATTAGTAAGTTGTCTAAACTTGGATATAAGGTGTATGGAGTAAGTGTAAATGATGAGGAAAGTGTGACCCAAATTAAACAGATGTTGATTGAGTATTCTAAATAAAAAAAGAAAGGCAGACTCGGGGGAGCCTGCCTTGAGTTAAATACCAGTAATAGTGAAAATCGTAGGATTTTTTCCTTTGAGAGATGGGATTTCTGATATCAGTCCTGCGATAGCTAGCGTGGTGCTTTTTTTTCTCGAACTAATAAATATGACGTGATCATCTCTTGCACCTGTAGGCTTGATTGCAATTTCCACTTCTATTTTGGGAGCGTGGAAATTAATTAATCCAAAGAAATGATCTGAAATATTTGTTTCCTCCTTAATTTGATATTCTGAGGTTACAGGTGTCAGAGATGGCGGAAGAAATCTCCGTAATGTCTTGTCAATTGATACGGTTTGCAAAATTTCTGGTATTGTTGGGTGCAACTGTTGGTACAGTTGGCTTGTTCGTTTTGTCACTTCACTTTTGCTTGCAAAAGACATTTTTATATCCTTTCAAAATAACTGTGTTGTTAACGAACTGCTTATAGTATATATGATTAAGTTTTAATATAGAATGCCAAAATCGTGATGTTTTTATTGTTAATGAAGATTATTAATCTTTGCGATTATAGTCATCTTGGAGTCTAATAATGTCGAATTCAGTGGATGGATGATTGATATCTGTATGTTGCCAAATTTCGGCGACAAGTCCCCAGTTTTGAGTTCCATTTAAACGGTGACGAGTACCTTGAGGAATTTGGATATGAGAATTAGCATGGAATATTTGAGGTGATAGTTGGGTGTCAGTTTGACTTAGAGTAATACCGACAGGTCCGTTGATTACATACCAGTACTCTTGACGATAATGGTGATATTGCCATGATAAGCGAGAATTTGGGGCGACAAGTAGAAATTTGAGACTTAGAGTTAGTGAGGTTTGAGTTGTTATATTGGAATCAGAGAAATAGCTAGTGATAAATTTATCTTGATCAGCGTCATTTATAAGATAGTAGGCTCCCCATGGCTTAGTCGAATTAAGGTGTTGGATGGTAAAACCTTGGTTTTCGATCCAAGCGGTGGTAGTTTGAATAGCAGTCGATTTGTCAAAATGACTATTTAGTTGAAACATTAAATTGATTCTTGGTTATGAGGTTGATTGTGTTTGGAAGTGATTAATTCATATAAAAGGGGAAGTATTGAAAGAATGACAATGGCGAGGACGGCAATTGAAAAGTTATCTTTGATGAAAGGGATATTGCCAAAGAAGTAACCCAATAATGTAACTCCAATTATCCATGCTAAAGCTCCTGTGGCATTATAATTGAGGAAGTTGGGATAATGCATCTTGCCAATGCCTGCCATAAATGGAGCAAAAGTGCGAACGATGGGTACAAAACGAGCAAGGAAAATGGTTTTTGAACCATGTTTATTATAGAATTGTTGAGTTTTGTCGATATGTTCTTGGTTTATGGGGATGCGTGGATTAGCTATTAGTTTTTGACCAAATTTGCGTCCAATCCAGTAGTTGACAGAGTCGCCTGCAAAAGCTGCAATCCAGAGCAAAACTAAAAGAAAAAAAATATTAAAAGATCCTAGAGTGGCAAATGCTCCTGCTGCGAAAAGAAGAGAATCACCCGGTAGAAATGGAAAAAAAACTAGTCCTGTTTCAACGAAAATAGTGCTAAAGAGAATTAAATATGAAAGAGTGCCGTAATTATTAATGATTTGGCCTAGATGAGTGTCGATGTGGAGGAAAAAGTTGAAGACTGTGGTGATGATTTCCATACTTATCTAGTTTAGCAAAAATGTGGGAAGTTGGGAGTGGGAATGTG
>CAZLQM010000043.1:0-5579 GCA_964561945.1 uncultured Gammaproteobacteria bacterium
TAGAGCGTCGCTCTGTGGCAGCGAAGGTCGCGGGTTCGAGCCCCGTTAGCCACCCAAGATAGAAGATAACCACATAAAAGTGTATTTGAATATAGGTTAACTGCAAAATAATTATTAGATATTTTTGTCAATCTTATATTCCTTGAACTCAACATCCATAAAATCGGTACGAATACCAGCATACCCGGATTTGGTATTAGGAAGACCCCCAAACGAAGTTCCATCATCAATTGCTTCTGCTACTGCTTCCCAAATACCAGATTCGTTTTTATCTATATAAATTTTTATATTAACTGCTCCTGAGTCTAAGTTTATAATTTCTGTCTTAAAACCTATCCACGTATCTATTGGCAATAAATTAGGATTTGACTAAATGATTGCCGACAGAGTTTGTAACTCTCAAAATGAACATGTTTGATCGCTTGGAGGAGCTCTTCTTTATTCTGAATTGGACTAAATCTATATAACTTCATGTTATTTAACTGAAACCCAATTCTGGATATTTTTCATTAGTTCCTTGCATTCTTCTTGTAAAACACCAGCAACTACTTTGAGGCCTTTTATCCTCTTGGCGTGTTCTATCGCGTGATAATCATCAAGCTCATACGGATTTGGCTCGACGTCTTCTCTGAAAGCCCCGAAGACTATTTTTGACAAACTACACCAGCCTGCACACCCAAGGCACATTGAGCATGATTCTAGCGTGGAGTAAAGAGTACATCCGGACAAGTCTAGAGATTGGAGTTTTTGACAGGCACTTTTTAAACATTGAGTCTCTCCGTGTGCGGTAGGGTCTTTGAGTGGCCAAACGAGACTTCGGCCTGTTGCTATTACCTTTTTATCTTTTACCAAAACTGCACCAATAGGAGTTCCACCAGCTTCTTTGGACTTTTTTGCCTCTTGAATGGCAAGTTGCATAAATTCTTCGTCATTCATAATTATCTAAGAGTGTATCCACCATCAACTATTAAGTTCTGTCCTGTTATCATTTGTGCTTTATTAGAGGCAAGGAAAACAACTGCATTTGCAATATCTTCAGGATCGATTAATTTTTGGAGTGGAATTGTGACTATGTTTTGATCAATTTCATCTTGTGTGGCAATTAACCAATACCCAGCCTTTACTGCCCCTGGCGAAACAGCGTTTGATCTCCCCCAAGGTGCCATTAATCTTGCTTGTCCTTGCGTTAAATTCACTATGCCGGCTTTGGATGTAGCATAAGTTAAAGCATCATATTGTCCCGAAACTGAGTATCGAGAAGATATATTTACTATCACGCCAGATTGTTGTTTTTGCATTTGCTTAATAACATATTTAGAAATACTTAAAACCGATATAAAATTTTGTTTGATGCTCAATTCCCAGGTGTTAATATCTCCGTCCCATTCGTCGCCATCTACGTATCGACCTGCATTATTAACCAAAACATTGATTTCTCCAAACTCACTTATTACTTGGGATACAAGATTCTTAACTTGATTATCATTAGTTAATTCCGTTTGTAGAGCAATACCGATACTCCCCAATTGCCTTATTTGGGAAATGACTTCTTCTGCCCCCTGTTTGTTGTCTTTGTATGTAATTGCAACTTTAGCACCATGACTCGCAAAAAGGAGAGCAGTTGCCTTGCCTATTCCGCTTGAGGCACCTGTAACTATCACCACTTTATTTTTAAAATAGTTCATTTAAGTAAATTATAGTTTGTACGTAGATATTAGGCAATTAAATGTGAGCAATCAACATGGTCGTATTTATTGAGTAAAGAAGTATATAATTGTCTTCTAATAAAGGTATGAATTGGTTTTTGATTGCTTTAGTTCCGCCTGCTCTTTGGGCCATTACTAATCATTTCGATAAGTATTTGCTGTCCAAGTATTTCAAAGGTGGCGGTGTGGGAGCTTTGATGGTTTTTTCTTCGATTATTGGTGTATGTTTATTGCCTGTTATATATTGGTTGCATCCTGAAGTAATTAACAGTTTTGATTTAAGGTATCTCTTAATTTCTATTAACGGATTTTTCTACGTTTTGGCTGTTTTGCCTTATTTCTATGCGTTGACTAAGGATGAAGCTTCTGTCTCGGCTGCTCTTTTCCAGATAATACCAGTCTTTTCATATATACTTGCCTATTTTGTTTTAGGAGAAACATTAAGCACAACTCAATTAATTGGTGGCGTTGTAATTATTGCTGGAGCAGTATTGATAACTTTGGATCTGAACCAACACAAAAAAGTTAGATTCAAAAGTGAGATATTCTGGCTAATGGCTTTATCTTGTCTCCTGTTTGCGATTAATTTTTTGTTTTTTAAGTTCTTTGCTATTCAGTACAGTTTTTGGATAACAAGTTTTTGGGAATATATAGGTTTTGCAATTTTTGCTTCTCTACTCCTTGTGTTCGTAAGACCTTATCGAGAAGAATTTATAAATGTTTTGAAAACAAATAGTTTGGCAGTGATTGCCATGAATGGCATAAATGAAGTAATAAACATAATAGCTAAGGTGTCTTTCAATGTTGCATCATTATTAACTCCTCTGACTTTGACTTGGCTTGTCGATGGTTTACAGCCTTTTTTTATATTTATATATGGGGTTTTATTGACCATTTTTCTTCCAAACATAAGTAAGGAGAATATTACGCGCAAAGTATTAACGCAAAAAATCCTAGCTATATTGATAATGTTTGGAGGAATTTATCTGATAAATCGATAAACTATTTTTAATTAGTAATATTTACTGAAGTTGGGTTAATATAGACTAAATCAGTCAGATATAAAGCTGTGAGATATATGGATATAAAATCAAATATATTTAGTCCCGAAGTCCTCAAAGAAAAGGGAGTCATGAAGGGCTTTGAGTATCTTCAACCAGAAAGGAAAGAAGTCGTCCGCGGAATGGAAGATGTTTTTCGGAGAGTAACTGAGTCATTTGGGTTTAGAGAAATAGAAGGACCGTTACTTCAACCTATTGAATTTTATCAGGTTAAATCAGGAGATGAGTTATTAGCTCATACGTATACTTTTGAGGATGCAGATGGGAGTGTTTTGGTTTTAAGACCAGAGCTGACCCCTACTGTTGCTTATATGATTGCAAAGGATGATGGACGACTAAATTTCCCGTTGAAGTGGTGGTCTAATCCGGATATTTTTAGAAAGGAAAAACCTCAAAAAGGCAGAAAAAGACAATTCAAACAACTAAATGTTGATATTTTTGATCGAGGAGATTCTAGCAGAGAACATGTATTTGATGATGCTGAAGTTATCGCTGTTGGAATCTCTATATTCGAGTCATTTGGATTAGATGAGAGCGATATCGTGATGAAGATTAGTAGCAGATCATTGCTCGAAAAAGTATTTGACGCTATGAATTTAGATGCGAATCAAAGATATGAATTATTGGCCCTTATTGATAAATCAGAAAAAATAACAGAAGAAGATTTTGGGGCACAACTAAATAATATTATTCCATTGAAAGAGTCTCAAAGCATAATTCAAAGTTGGCTAATGCTAGAAAACCTAGATGCTTTAGCTAACGATGGCTTGCTGGGTTATTTGTGCGAAACTGATGAATATAAAGATCTACAAAAAGTATTTGATTTGATGGAGGCTTATGAGTTGTTGAATTACTGCAAATTCGCCCCGAACATTGTTCGAGGTCTTGGTTACTATACAGGAACGGTGTTTGAAGCGTTTGATAGAAAAACAGAATATGGTTTTAGGCGCGCGCTCATGGGAGGCGGAAGATATGACAACCTAACCAAAGATATGGGTGGAAGTATAAATGTGACAGGTGTGGGATTTGGATTCGGGAATGTGCCGCTGGAAGAAATTCTTAAGGCTAGAGATTTGGAAATTACATCTTCAAAAGCTCGAGTTGACTATTATGTGATTACACAATCATCCGGAATGCAATTAGATATAATTAGAATTGCAAAGGCATTACGAAATCAAGGTAAAAATGTTGTATTGGATAAATCGATTGCAAAAATTAATCCTGATAATATAACCAAACAGCTGGCTAGATCTAATCAGATATACCCCGATTATTCTATCCTCATTTTCCCTGATGAATGGGCAGAAGGCAAAGTAGTTGTAAAAAATATGCGAAGCGGAGAACAGCAAACAGTGAATGTGGATTCGATATTATCGAGTTAAGTTGAATTTTTATTTTTACAGGGATTGGCTTGTTATGTGTTTCTGATATTAAGATTCCGATTAGAATCGATAGTTTTCTTTGTGAGTTCAAACTATATTAAGAAAAATTAAAGAATATTTAGATCATTGGATTAGAGCTATGAAATCGGCTTGCGACATAAGTTTGACTTCTTCACTATTTCGAGGTTTAACCTCGACCATCTCTTGAGTTTTGGCGGAAATTACAACTCTATAAGGAATACCTATAAGATCTGCATCGGTTAGTTTTTGACCAGCTCGAACTGACGAGCGATCATCATAGAATACTTCGATATTTTGCTTGAGTAATTTGTCATAGAACTGATTAGCTTTTTGTTTCACTTCTTCATCCTCATTATCAAGAGAGATAAGATGGACTTGAAACGGGGCTACTGATGCTGGCCAAATCAAGCCTTTGTCATCATGAAACTCCTCAGCAATAACTCCCATAACCCGCGATACACCAATACCAAAACAACCCATGATTGGATAAACTAAGTTCCCTTCGCGATCTGTAAAATTAAGTTTAAAGTCTTTGCCATATTTTTGGCCAAGATCAAAGACGTTACCAACTTCAGATGCGGTTGCTTGCTTAAGACCTGGTGCGTTACAACGTGGGCATTTATCGCCTGCCTTGACAGTAGCCACTTCTTCATTGACGCAGAAATCACAGCTTGAGCAATAAAAAACTTGATCCCATGCGGCTTCTGTGAGGACCATAAATTCATAGGAAATTTTTTGTGTGAACGCTCCACCTGAAGCTTCTGTAACCTTGGCAGTTAAACCAATACGCTCGAATATTTTGATATATGCCTTTTTAGCTTGGTCATAAAACTGGTCAAAATCTGACTGTGTTTCATGAAAAGAATACATATCCTTCATGAAAAATTCTCTGCCTCGGAGAATTCCCGATTGGGCTCGGAGTTCATCTCGAAATTTCCAATGGATTTGGTAAACAGCTTTGGGTAAATCTTTGTATGATTTAATCCTTGAAGCAACCAATGGAGTGACAATCTCTTCTTCACTTTGACCGAGAGCGTAATCCTTGCCAGTTCTGCTGTGGAGTTTGTACAAAACATCGATCTTATCCCATCCGCCTGTGGTTTGCCAATTAGTTTTGGGATGCAATACAGGCATAAGGATTTCTTCGGCACCCAGATTATTCATCTCTTCTCTGATGATGTTTTCTATTTTACGTAGAACTCGTAATCCCAGAGGTAAGTAAGAATAGACTCCCGCCATTAATTGATCAACGTAGCCCGCTTGAGTAAGTAATTTGTGATTGATTGTTTGAGCATCTTTGGGAGCCTGCTTAAGAGTTTGGACAAATGTTTGAGAATATTTCATTTTGTAATTTGAAGTATTTCAAATATTATACGGATATAAAAGTCTTGATACAAGATTAATAATAT
>CAZLQM010000044.1:0-5402 GCA_964561945.1 uncultured Gammaproteobacteria bacterium
CATATGTGGATTACACATAAGATATCCTTTCTATGAATTGATTATCCTGTAGGAAGTTTAGTTGGGGTTGTGTGGATAGGTCAACCCGTAAAATAAAGTGGTAAAATTGGCTGGTAATTGGCATGTCAGTGCGACTTGTATAAATTACGCTTGAGTTCTTTGAAAAGGAATTGAATTATGGTAAAAGATCTGTTTGTAGTAACCGTGATCGCAGTGGTAGGATTTGCGATCGTAGTAAGATTTAGTTTGTGTGCTCTATCTTGTTAGTTACTTTGAATTATATTTTTTAAACTTGGTCCAAAAGACCAGAAAGGTTGAATATAATGACTAATAACTATTCTGGTATGGATCCAGAAGAAGTCATCCCGGCGATTCTTGCTGATTGGTTGAATGGGGTTTTTCCGGATATTAAACCAAAAACGGTTGGTGTAAATGATACCTTACCAACAGATGATGATCAGATCGAAGAAGTAGTTGTAAAACCACCTAACTCCTTGATCCTTGGAAATTATGAGGTTTCTGATTAGTTATATGGGCGCTTGAAGACATTTTCTTCAAGTGCCTTTTTTTTGTAAAAAAAAAGACCCTCGTACACGATAAAATGTGTGGAGGGCCTTGGAAGTTAGCGAGTTGTGACGCGACGAGCGGTCCCTATAAGGGGAATGGCGGGGTCGTTTATTGCTTTGGCTACTACTGTTTGTGCCAAAAGTGAACCATTAGATTGAGGCGTGATGTTGTGTAGTTGTACGATTTCCCCACAGGTTTGGGGAATGATTGCACGTGCTCCAGGTTGATTTGCTTGGATAGGGATTGAGTATTTTTTGCTTTCCCAACGGAATTCACATTCAACGTGAGGAGTTTTGACTTCCTTGCCATCTTCGTCGTATTGGGGTTTTGCCACGGTTCGCTCCTTGATAATGAAATGTGCTTGGTCCAAAGGCAGATACGTGGAGTATCAGATTGAACTTAGATATATTATAGCAAGATATGTGTTTGGTGTGTATATCCTATATATATTGCATATAAGCTGTAATTTGGTATAATTTGGGTGTAATTTCGTCTTCACCGATGCGGTGAAGTGCAAGATTGTAAGAACATTAAGAACTCAAACTCAATAAGGAGACTATAATGGAGAATTCGGGTAAGACTGGAGGCGGGTGTGTTGTATTTTTGGCACTCATAGGACTTTGCTTTATTGCTGCCCTTTGGTTGACTAGTTGTAATGCTCCGTCTCGGCAAGAGGTCGAGGCACGTGGTCAGACTGCCGTGGCAACTGTGCAGTCCAAAACGGAGGCGGCGGTGGCTAAGAGCCAAGGATTGTTTGCTCGAGCCAGGGACGCTGCGATTACTTTGGCTGATAAAGCTGTTGAATCTGGTAAGGAAGTAGCTGAAATAGTTAAGGAGAAAGGAGAAGTTGTTGTCGACAAGGCCGTTTTCCAAGGGAAAGCCTTGCAGATTAAGGCTGCACTGTGGGCGAATGGCATTTGGACATCGGCAGACGTTAGTATCCTGTGGGTAGAAGGTGATGCCTGCCATGGGTGGGCAGTGTATCACTATAATCAGTATCAGAAGTGCATTGGCGCTTCTGATGAGGCCTTGGATAGTTTCCTGAAATGAAGTTTGCCTCGTGTTAGTCATGGGTTTTTACATGATTAGCACGAGGTTTTTTTGTGTAGATATTAAGAGAGATTGATCTTGAAGTGAATTTAGGATGACATTAAAGTAGTTAATGAGGGACAGCTAGAGAGATAGAATAAAAATGCTTTTAGCCAGCTCCTCCTCCGCCTCCTCCTCCACCGCCTCCGCCGCCTCCAGATGCTCCACCTGAGCTCCCTGTACCTGATGCACCATAAGATGCTGTGGCTGCACTGGAAATACTATTTATGGCAGATGAAAAGGCAAGAGGGTTGCTTCCTAAATTACCACCAGCCCAGTAAGTTGTAGCTAATGATTGATCAGATGAATTAAATGATATTGGTAATGCTGAGAGAGTTTTTTGGGAAATACCTAAGACAGTTCCATATATAAGATATTTTTCCCAAATGATGATTGAGTCGATGGGGTCTTTAATGGTGACACGGTAATCCTTGAGATGTTTTTTGAAAGCTAACCATTGGGCAGCTTCTTCGGATCCTTTGGGGCTACGTTTAAGTCCATTTACTTTTAGGATTGAAAGGGTAACTAATGATATTAATGTTAATCCGAGTCCTAAACCTGAGAATATAAGAATGGAATTAGATAATATATCCTTACCAATTGCTAATACCATAATTTGAACCAAAAGAATTAAAAGAAGAATCAAAAGGCTAGAACCTTTTTTGGAATATTGAAAAGAATCTTGAGTGAAATAGTTTTCAGTGAGGTTTTCGTTTAGCACTATGTCGGGAAATTTTTTAAAAAACGTTTGAGATGCAATTTTGTTTTTAGTACACCATTTGGAGATATCATTGAGTTTGAGTCCTTGTTCATTAGAATCTGGTTTCGTTAGTGTATTAAATCCAATAGGCGTGAGGAAGTTCACAACGGATTGTTGGATTGATGAAAGAGAGATTGCTTTGGATTGGTCATTGATTACTAGATAATATTCATAGTCTTTAGAGAAAAATCCCACTTTTTTGTCAGATCTAACTATTTTGAAAAATCTATTTTGGATTAAAGAAAGAATAGTGGCAGTAAATGATTTGGGTGTTATGAGCTTGTTCGCCCAGATTAATTGTTCTACTTGGGCTGGATCGATGTCGCTTGGAGGTTCCCAAAGAGTTTGGGATAGATTAACTTTTGGTAATGAGGCATCTTTGCCGAATTTGATGAAATTGTTGATTTCTTTAGAGGTAATCCAAAGAGCTAGAAATATTAAAATAATGTTAATTGAATAAATAATTATAGATATACTTTGAGATTGTTTTTGTGATTTAATTGTGTCGGCGATGAATTGGTCTTCTTCTTTTTTTATATCCTGTGCAGTAGAACTACCTGCTGCGCCATTGGTAAAAGTTTGGCTAGGGAAAAGGATTCGGCCTTCGAAAAACTGCCCGGCTGGTAGTTGGTTGAGAGTAAATGTAACAAGCTGTGATTGAGGAATGCTAACTAATCCTGAGGCGGGTCCATGTGCCCAGGCGGTAATTTGATCACCGTTGGTTGTATTGGGTAGTTTCAAATTGATATCTATATTGGATTGGGGAATTTCCCATCGATCACCGACCCATTGCCAGTAGAGTTCATTGGCATCAGAGTGAATAGTTATGGCATTATTAACTGTGTATTTGAGGGTAAAATTTTGGGTTGAGTCAGAAGCTCTATAAAACCATTTGAGATAATAGCTACTTGGTTTTTCTAGAACATAAAATGAATTAGGTGGACGAGTTGTATCGAATTGAGACGTATTTCCGCTAAGTTGTTGATAACAAGTTTGTTGGCAAATTTGAAAATTAGATAAATTATAGTTTTGGGTTCGGTTGGTACTAGTGCGGTCAATTTCAAGATAGGCAAAGGTGTAATCACCTTGGAAATTGTAAGTACGAGTTTCAGATACATTCATTGAGCCATTGAGTTTAAGATCGGCTTGAATATCGACATTGGCGATTGAATATGATTTGGCTAGAACTGGAGAGGAGTGATAAAAAAATATTATTAGTGAAAAGCACAACAATATAAATAGTCGTTTCATAATTTGATTGTCTACCAGAATGTGCTTGTTTTCAACCGAAGAGTTAAATGATATTAGTTACTAATAAATTTTATATTAGTTTTTGAATTTCTAGATACTGGATGATACCTTGGGCTAGTCCTTGTGCGGAGAGGTCGGAATTGTTAATAATAATTTGGCGATCGCTAGGATTTGTAAGGAAGCCTGTCTCTAATATGACAGCACTAGTCATGGGGTGAAGTGCATGTTCATATTTCCAATAAGAAAAGGCATAATAACCACGCATGTTACGAGTTATATTCGGATCTTGTATTAAGTTAGTAGTTTGGGGATAGCTTTGATCAATATAATTTGAGAGTACTTTTGAATTCCCATGGAAATCTCTCCATGGAGGAGATACTTTATAGCCTGTGGTGGTGGCATCTTCACTGCCGTCAGCGTGTATTGCTACGAAGACATCAGCCCAGTATTGAGGTGGAACGGTAGCAGGTAAGATATCAACCATAATACCAAGTGGTCTTAGAATATCTGCCGTTTTTGTAGCAATATCGTGATTAACTTCCCATTCTGATTTGCCAGCTCCGCTTGAGCCAGTATTAGTACGTAATCGATATAGTTCGTCTGGAGCTTCTGAGCTCTTCCAGTGGCCGGCTTGAAGACCAACTTTGGGAGGTCCGTTTGGACGGACCCAATCTTTAAAGTCGTAAGGGTTGTTTGGGGGAATGTCTTCTAATGATTCACCATATGGCGGGGCACCTGAAATATCAGATTTTAAATAATAATTTTTGAAACCAATTGAGATGAATATTGATAAGGTAAAGATGAAAAATATTATTAATAGGTTATTTGACATAGGAAGTTAATTTAACAGATGAATGTGGGAAAGACATGAAGAAGCGTTGGAAATATAAATTAACTTACTAAAATAAACTATCTTCAGATGGGTTTATAATTTGTACAGAAAATGTAAATTAATGGTAATTCCGTATGGTCAAAATTTGGCTTTAATTGGTGAAAATGGAGCTGGAAAAACAACTTTAGTTAAGTTATTAATGAGAATATATGACCCAAGTAAAGGGAGAATTCTGATTAATGGTGTGGATTTGCGAGAGATTCCAGAGGAGTCTTTGTTTGGACTCTACTCTACTTTATTTCAAAATTTCGGGAAGTTTTATTTAACTATAAGAGAAAATTTGGAAATGGCTGCAGGGCATAAATTAAGTGAGAATGAAATTATTGAGTATTTGAAATTTTCAAATGCCTGGGATTTTATTGAAAATACTAATAATGGAGTTAATCAACAGTTGGGACCAGAATTTAATGATGGAATTGATTTGTCTGGTGGTCAGTGGCAGAGATTAGCTATTGCTCGAGCTTATGCCAAGAAAGCTCCTATATTGATTTTGGATGAGCCGACAAGTGGCGTAGATGCCCGGAGTGAGATGGAGATTTTTGATAGATTAAATAGCCAGATGAAGGTAAATACTTTATTATTTATTTCCCATCGCTTTTCGACAATTAAAGATGCAGAAAGAATTATAGTTTTGGATAAGGGTAAAGTAATTGAAGATGGCACACATAAGCAGCTAATGACTGCTAAAGGGAAATACTATGATTTGTATACAATACAGGCAGAAAGATATAGAAGATAGTTGTCTTCAGATTGGTTTGTATTTGACAAAGAGGCAAATTGTGTTATAGTTGTTAGTTGGCAGATGGTACGTTGGTACTTCTGCTTACAATTTGATTATTGTTT
>CAZLQM010000045.1:0-4999 GCA_964561945.1 uncultured Gammaproteobacteria bacterium
GTGAGGGTACAAAGGATTTCAAGTCCTTCGCACTAGGCCACTATGCGACCTCTCCCGTTAGAGTGATTTTAACATGCATATTGTTTGGAGGGTATAAAAAAAAAGCTATTAAATGAAGGGAGAAGTTTATTTGGATTTCTTGATTAAGGAGTCACGGATGTCGCGCAGAAGCAGAACTTCTTCTGAAGGTTTGGTGGGTTTGGCTTCTTCTTTTTTTTGGAAGCGGTTAAGTTGTTTGATAACGATGAAGATGGAGAAGGATACGATAAGGAAATTGATTACATTGTTGACGAAAAGTCCGTAGTTGAGAGTGACGGCTTCTGATGTAGCAGTGGCAGATTTGAGAGTTAGAGCGAGGTTAGAGAAATCAATACCGCCTAAGATTAAACCAATAGGGGGCATGATGATATCCGTAACCAGAGAGCTGACAATCTTGCCGAAGGCTCCACCGATAATGACACCGACAGCTAGATCGATGACGTTGCCACGCATGGCAAATTTTTTAAATTCTTTGAGCATGGTCATTATTTTAGCAGAAAATTGTAATTGGTTGCAAAAGAACTAGTTCCATGGATCTTTTTTGTGATAAATAAGAGAAATATTGTCGCTATATACTAACTCAAAACCGAGAGGCTTGAGTTGGTGGATGAATTGGCTTTGGGGTGGGTTTTTTTGCCATAGGGTTTTGTGTGGTTGTGGCCAAAGGACGGTTTGAATATTGAATTGGTGAAAGTATGGCTCTACTTGGTCGCCGTTGGTAATAGCTGAG
Source organism: uncultured Gammaproteobacteria bacterium (assembly GCA_964561945.1). Classification (GTDB taxonomy): domain Bacteria; phylum Patescibacteriota; class Microgenomatia; order CAYXHB01; family CAYXHB01; genus CAYXHB01. The sequence goes on from CAZLQM010000045.1 coordinate 770, forward strand.
TAGGCTATAAAGGCATTGTTAAGCTCTCCTTTGGGTGCTTGCCAGTGGTATGATGGCATGCGACCGTCGATAAAAAGTGGATAGTGATTTTGGCCAATGAGATATCCTCCCCAGCTGTAGGACGAGAAGAGGCGGCCATGTGGGAGTTGGGTAAGATGTGTGGAAGCTGATTGGGGGTAGAAGTTGGTTTCGCTCATGTTGTTGGTTTGAAGAAAGACAAAGGGAGTTTCGATGAGGATAATTATTAGGGCGATAGTACAGAGAAGGTAGTATGAGAATTGAAATCTTTGTTTGGCATGAGGGAATTTGTTTATCTTTTGGGAGAACTGGATGAGAAGGCGAGTTATCCAAGGAGTGGTAATAATTGTAAAAAGGGGAGCGTGGCGGATGGCACTGGAAGCAAAGATGATGAGAGTTATGGTTGCTATGCGGATGAGTTTGGAAGGATAAAGATAATAGATGAGAAGTATTAAGAGCGAAGAGGTGAAGATAAAGGTGAGATTGGGCTGTTTCCAGAAAGGTTGCCATTCGGCGATGTTGGTAGAGAGATGGGTGTCGCGCATGGTTTGGTATATTTCCCACCAATTTCTGCCAAAATATGGAGTAATAAAAGTACTTAGAATACTAATTATTATTAGAAATATAGTAGTTAACTGTGATAATTGCCTAGAGTGCCATTGATAGAGGAGATAGGCAATAACTATTATTAATCCAAAAGCATAACTTCCGTGAGTGTTGGCCCAAAGGATAAAAAGAAGAGGGAGAGAATAAAGGTACTTACGAGACATGAGGACTTGGATGAGGATGGCGGTATAGAGCCAAGAGAGGATTTGGGGGCGGATGCCGATTTGGGAAATTAAACTGGCAAAGACTAGGAGGGGTGCTAAAAGTTTGAGTTGTTTGGAGGATTGATAAATGAGAATAATTATCAGTCCAATAATGAGAGTAGATATGATGGCAAGAATGGGATAGCCACCAATTTGATAAATCTGATACATGGCTATATTAGTGAGCCATTCGTGATCAACATACGGATATGAAGGCATGGTGTAGTTAAACAAAGTATGATCAGGAATAAAGTGCTGGGATTCGTATTGACCGGTAGCGATGTGCCAGCCAAAGTCAGGATCGAGATAGGTGAGAGAGATATAGAGACTTGAGATGAGGGAAAGCAAAAATAGGGAGAGAATTAATTTTGGGTTTTGCCAGAGATGAAGGAGGCTAGAGAAGGATGTCATTGGGGATGATTATAGAGTGATTTTAGGCTTCGTCGTAGCAATAGGGGAGTTGTAATTATTTTTTTGTGAACTTGAAAGGTCGTTATTGCTTGTATCCGCTGAAAATTATAATCGAGGTGCCGATTGGTTTTTCGCGATAGTTCATAGCATTGTCGTAGCCACTAATCTCAACAAACAGGTCACGATCTGGACCAATGAATTCACCACTCATGATATTCACTTGGTTTTCGTCTACCTTGCTTGTTAATTGACCTGTCCAGCCACGTTGATTTAATTCTGCCTCGTATCTTTGGGCGGTATTAGTGAAAGAATTGGGGACTTCTAACCAAAAGAATTGTTTATCGGCTAGGACATATTTATTTTCGTAAGTTTCAAAGACAGTTCGATTGTAGGGAGCTCCAGGAGCGCCTGCGTATTGGAATCCTTCAAAGAAAGGGAGTAGTGCTTTTTCAAAGTCAGAAGGATTCATGTTTAACTGTTGATATGCCCATTGTTGGCGAGCTTGGGATAGTGATGCTTGTCGACCTAAAATGACCATACTAATTGTTTCAGCCATGTCTTCTATGATTTCTGTTTTACCATATTGAGTTGACTGGGAGTTGGGGTTTGTAAGAACGTACTTGGGTTTGCCGTAGATTTCTTCTTTTTTCCAGTCGGCGATGGAAGCGAAGTTTTGGATGAAGTCTGAGTTAAGGGAATATTCCACCCAAGTGATATATCGTCCATTTTTGGGAACTAGATCTGCTTGGGCAAGTTGGTTGATAATTTGATTAAATTGCATTGTGTGAACAAGTTCATGTTCAAAGGTTTGGAAGGTGTCATCTAAAGATGTTGAGCCGAAGAGGTTGCCTCCTGATCCCCCGCTAAAGCTATTACTGTCAAAAAACATATAGTTACCGCTAGCAAATGCGATTCGCCCAATACTTAAACCGATACCTGTTTCGACTTCAGTGTGGTCAAAAGTAACGATGGCACTAGGACCAGGATTAAGTAGGGCAGGTGGAGTTTTGTCGATAAATTGTTTGAGGTTTTTGAGCTGGGTTGGAGTATATTGTTTTTGGGGACTACGAAGTAATTTGATGCCTTTATATTCTTCTTGGATTGAGAAGCCTTCCGGTAAGGAAACAACGCCTATTTGGGTTAGTTCTTCCTTGGTAAAAATGGTTAGTGTTTCAGGATGAATGGTAGTACGAGATTGGGATTTTGTAGTTGAAGTATTATCAATTGTATTTTCGTTGTCATCTGAGATTTGTTTTTGGGTTTTTAGTTTTGCGAGGGATTTGTCATAAGCATCGCCTTCAGTTGGACTATTTGTTTTAGTAGTCAATATGTGATTTTTGAGATAAGTTGTGGTAGTGATGAGTAAGGTAACAATTATGGCACCTATGATTAGACTGATGTAAAGATTTTTTTTGCTTTTGGATGATGGTAAGGGGGGGAGAGCAAATGAGGATGCATTGTTAGTTGTAAGAGGAGAAATTGGCATGGGTGGGGCTGGATTGTTATTTGAATTTGGTGAGGATGTTGTTGTTTCGGGTGATTGAGGAATTGCTGAGGGGGGGGGCGTTGTGTTTGGATCGGGACTTTGGATGTCTGATCTTTCTAGTATTGGGGAATTAGATGGAAAAGGAGAATTGGGAGGTGGCGTTGGTTGAGATTCGGTGTTGTTAATATTTAAGGGCACTGTAGAATTCATTTTTATAGTATGGTATATGCAGTTATAGACCGTCAACGGGGAATGTAAGAATTAGTTAAACTGTGAGTCATAGTGAGATTTGGTAAATGTAGTGGTCTTGGATGTCGTCGTGGTGATGGAAAATGGTTTTGGTTTGGAAGTTAAGAGATTGGGCGATTAGATTGGGATTGTGTATTTTTTGGGCCATGGTGGAAAACGGCATAAGAATAAAACCGTTTGGAGTAAGATATGATTTGGCTTGAGTTAGGAATTGAGTAGTAATTTGTTGACCGCCATCTTTACCACAACCAAAAATAGTGTTTCCTGTGTTGGGGTAGTAGGGTTGATTGAAAACAATAAGATCGAATTGAGATGGGGGAATTGAAGTGAAGAGGTTGCTTTGGATAACTGTGATGGGAGAAAGATGATTAGTTTGAATATTGTGATTGGTGCAATCTATTGCAGGTGAATGAATGTCGCTAGCGTAAACTTGAGGTGTGCCGAGTTTTTTGAGGATGAGAGCTAGATAGCCACTGCCACAACCCATATCTAGGGCGGTCTGAGGATGGAAGTGCTTGAGGATGTGAGCAAGATGTTGTGAAGTAAATCCTAGGTCAGGAGGGAAAACATCTTTGTCAATTTGAAGCACGAGGGAGTCGAGGTTAAGGTTGTATGGTTGGCGAGAGATGATTTGGGTAAGCTGGGTGTCTCGCTGGCGATGACTTATCATGCTTAACTAACAGTTTGATTAATCTGGAGGGTTTTGTCGAGAGGTCGGGAAGTATTTAGTTTGGGAAGAGGGGAATTGGAGGTGGAGTGTTTTTATTTGGTTTTGCTTTTGATATATGTGTCTCTAAGATGACCATACATTTGTTGGACAATTTGTTTGCCTTGAGTTGCTTCTTCGATTGAAAAATTATCATTTGATGAATTTCTCGAAAGAACTCTGTCCAAAGTCATATCAACTCTTTGCCAGTCAGAAGCTAGAGCAATGGTGTCTTTTTGGATTGGAGTTAGATCTTCTCTGGAGTATAAGGGGTGAGAAAATTGAGGTTTCGTGGGGTCAAAGATACCAAGGACTGAAGTCAGGCCACGGAAAAATGCACTTCGGTTGTTTTTCTTTCGAGCTTCGGGGTTGTCTAGGGATGATAAGTATTGGTTGTACTGGTTAACTGAAGTATCGAATTCTTGTTTAAGGTCTGGATTAGTCATTTTGCTTATTGATAGATGATGAGTGAGATTTCCCTCACACTTGCGCTTGTTGGACTATAGCTTCTCATCCCACTTGATTGGCGGAGGAGGTGGGATTCGAACCCA
>CAZLQM010000046.1:0-4710 GCA_964561945.1 uncultured Gammaproteobacteria bacterium
TAAACAACTTTTCGAGTACATGGGATTCCTGTAATCATTATCGAAGGTTCAACATCCTTCTTGCAAAGCGCAATACAAGGAATATTATTTTCTTGTGCCATCTGGAACTCCATTCCAACCCCCATCGAAGGACTAGAAACCTCCCCAATAAACAAACTACATTTAGTAATTACCCGGTAAGTCCGATCATAAAAATCACTAGGAGATTCCTTGCTATCCCAAAAATCAGGATACGTACCAACAACCTTATCAAAATATGGCTCACAAAGTCTCATCAAATGCTTATAAACAGACAAATAATCTTGCCCAAACAAATGAATCGGCCCAAATACATATACTGACTTCATATCATATTAAGTTTATCACCCAATTATTCCATCTGCGGAGAGGGGGGGATTCGAACCCCCGGTACCCGTGAGGATACACCGCTTTTCGAGAGCGGCACCTTAAACCACTCGAGACACCTCTCCCTAAAGTTACAAATACGGTGCACCCAGGGGGATTCGAACCTCCGACCTACAGTTCCGCAAACTGTCGCTCTATCCAACTGAGCTATAGGTGCATTAACCCTATTTTACCTCATTTATCACTTTTTATTCTATTTCTACTTAATTTTGAATTTATAACCAAAATTTCCAATTACTCCATTTCACATACAAACATTACGAACTATTTGATTCTCTAATTACTTTACACTCCATTTAATTCTCCGCTCCAACCACTTCGCTGACTTATCCACCCAATTTGGTAAAGGTTCATCTTCTACTAAAAACTCAACCAACACTTCTCTCAATACGGCTTCAGTTTCAACACTATCAATCATAACTCGCAAATGCCTTGGCCACACTTGCAAAAGTTCAACTACCAACATCCGATTGCCCTCCTTCCCCTCCACCCAAAAACGCGTCATGCTCTCCCAATAATAAATCTTATTGCTCGTTTCAATTCCCCAAGTTAATAACTTATGGGTTGCCTGTTGGGGTTTTACCGTCCCCAAGACATACCATAGAAACACAAAACTAGCTAGCATAATCACGGGAATTATTCCCTCAATAAAAAACAAAATTACCCCCAGCAATAGCACCCCAGCCAAAATCGTACTAAATACTTCTCTATTCAACTGCGTAAAAGGTCTGTCATAAGCACTCCACTCCATTATCAGTTCCTTCTGAATCGGACCGCCAACTCGTGGCGAAATCTCCAATTCTCCATCTTCCTCCTCCATCATCTCTTCTTCCAACTCTGCATCTTTTAGCTCAGATTCTTTTGCAGTTGCCATAAAACGACTATACCAGAAATTAACCCTTAAGATAAGCTGACACAATCACTAACAACAGGTATAATTCACTCCAAGAGTTACCTAATAACTCTCTAACCTTAACAAATCAGGAGGAGTCGCATAGCTCGGTCCATTGCGGGGGATTGCTAATCCCCTGAGTCGTAAGACTCACGTGGGTTCGAATCCCACCTCCTCCGCATGTCAATAAAAAGTGGGATGAGAAGCTACAGTCCAGCGAACAAGGTGAGCTAAAATTTCCACCTCCTTCGTCAAATTAAATAAACAAACCAAGATACATGACCAAACCCAGCCTTGAACAAGAATTCGACAACTCAGTTAATCAATATAACCAATGGCTCTTATCCCACGAAGACCCCAAAACTCAAGACACAAGTAACCAACCATTTTTTAAAGGAATTAAATCTCTTCTAAACATATTTAATCCCGACACCCTAAAACCTATCCACCCGTTATATTCAAGAAAAGATCTAACCTCCTTCCAAAAAGACACCATCGCTATCGCTTCAGACTGGCAAAGAGTTGATACCACTTTGGACAGGGTTCTTAATGGCAATTCATCACGTGATGAATTTTCAATCACAGAAGCCACTCAAGGCAAACAAATCGTCACCCAAATGTATGGTCTTCTTCGAGACACGTATGTAGCCAGCAAAACCAAATAAAAATATACTCTTCTTTACCAATCCCCACTCTTCATTCCCAACAACGGACTTCTCTCTCGACAAATTCCTCCAAACTAATCAAACTAATAATTAAGCATGATTAATCATCACCAACGCGATACTCAACTAAGTCAAATCATCTCCCGCCAACCATACGCATTTAATATCAACAACCTTACACTTCAAATCGCCAAAGACGTTTTTCCTCCTGACCTCGGATTCACATCCCACTATCTTGCCCAAATTCTCAAAAATTTCCATCCCCGCACTGCCCTCGACATGGGCTGTGGTTGCGGTTACCTGGCTCTCGTAATCAAACAGCTTGGCACCCCTCATGTTTACGCCAGCGATGTCCATCTCCCTGCTATAAAATGTACCAAACACAATATTCAAACCAACCATCTTTCCCCGATTACAGTAATGCACAGTGATCTCTTTACTTCAATTCCCCAAAATCAATTTGACCTAATTGTTTTCAACCAACCATACTACCCGAACACAGGAAATACCATATTCGGTTGTGGGAAAGACGGAGGTCAACAAATCACTACCCAATTCCTTACTCAAGCCAAGCGTTATCTTGCTCACAACGGTTGCATTCTTATGCCTTTCTCCACGATGGCCCAAGAACTGCACAATCCTCGAATAATCGCCCATGCCCTTAATTTTCAAACCAAAACCATTTTCCATAAGCAGGATAAAACGCAGGATCATTATATTTACCAAATTTCTCTATAATCCAAACTAATGTCATCATTCTCCAAACTGATTTTCCATCTTTGGCAAAATCCCAGATTTATTTTATATCTCTTTCTATTTTCCCTTATTCTAACTTTTTATATATCCCTCACCTATTACGATCCTGACTTTGGCTGGCATCTCAAAACCGGCCAATACGAATCACAACATTTCATCCCTGATCATACTTTATTTAACTACACTATGCCTTCATACCCATATGTAGACCATGAGTGGCTGACCAACATCACCATGTATCAAATACATCAAGTAGGTGGAAATTTTCCCTTAGCCTTGTTAGTCACTTTTATCATTGGCTTACTACTAATTCTTATTTACCAGTCTACAAATCAATTTCAAATCTTAGCTCCCCTCCTTGTCTTTGCCAGTCTCATTTCCCAAATTGGCATCCGCCCCCAAATCCTCGCATGGCTATACACAACATTCCTTATCCGCATCCTCATCTCTCACAAGTACCTCCATTTTCTCCCTCTCCTTTTTATCCTCTGGGCCAACACTCACGGCAGTTACATTTTTGGATTAGTAATCGTCATTGCCTATCTTTTCTATCAATGGAACACCAAGTCCTCATCAACAATTACTTTTATATTTCTATCAATTACTTGCATTTTAAGTACTTTTATTACTCCATATTTTGGCAGGAACTTCTGGGAAATATACCAGACCATGCGTGACACTCAACTTTCTACCAACATCGCCGAATGGCAACCTTTCTATAAAAACCCAAACTTAATTTTCATCTTCATATCCACACTGTTGATCTCTCTTATTTTTTATCTCAACTATTCCAAAACTATCCGCATTGCGACCATCGTTCTTATCATCTTTGCCTCCAGTGCAATTCGACACGCTCCCCTTTTCACTATAATCACCGCTCCGTGGATAACTCATCTTCTCATCCAATTCTCCCAAAAAATTAAACATCTTCCCAATTCCAAACTAAGATTCCAACTATCATATTACCTCTTATGCACGATTGCCTTAACAATAATTATCATAGAAACTCCCTTTGCTATCCTGCACTCCAACGACATGAGTAAATCAAACTTCTATCCGCAAGCTGCTTCTCAACACCTCAACAAAATTTCCCACGGCCAAATTTTTTCCTCGTATAACTGGGGTGGTTATCTCATTGGCCAAAACCATTATCCCCTTTTCATCGACGGTCGTATGCCCTCCTACAACTGGCAAGCTCCTCAAGGAGAGCTTAATAATGCTTTTACCACATACTCAATCATCACTCAAGGCAACCAAGTAGAACTATACTTTCACCAATTCAACATTCAAACCGTTCTTTGGCCTCAACCCCAACAATCTCGTTGGCAAGGAAAACCCTCATTAGATCCTTTCATCTCCCAGCTAGAACCTCTAGGCTTTAAGTTAATTTATAGTGACCATATCTCTCTCATCTATCACAAAGAATCTTCTTGGCAATAAATTTTTGCATTCAAGCTCTACTTCATGCTAATATACACTCATGCTTAAAGAATTTAAGAAATTTGCTATGCGCGGCAACGTCATTGACTTAGCCGTCGGTGTCATTATCGGCGGAGCATTTGGCAAGATAGTCAGCTCTCTTGTCAGCGACATCATCATGCCACCCATTGGACTTCTCTTAGGTGGGGTTGATTTCTCAAATCTTGCTCTCACTCTTAAGTCAGCCACCACCACCAACCCAGCAGTAACTCTAAACTACGGTCTCTTTCTCAACACCATCATTAACTTCCTCATCGTTTCCTTCTCTATATTTATGGTCATTAAACAACTTAACCGTTTCCAAAAGAAAGAAGAAGCCAAACCCACCAAGCCTTCAGAAGAAATCCTTCTTTTACGAGACATTCGCAATGCTCTAACCAAAAAATCTAAGTAGTTCGTTTCTAAATCTTCTTTTTTATACCTTCCGATCAATTTGCATGTTAAAATCAGTCTATCCAGGAGAGGTCGCATAGTGGCCTAGTGCGAAGGACTTGAAATCCTTTGTACCCTCAC
>CAZLQM010000047.1:0-4398 GCA_964561945.1 uncultured Gammaproteobacteria bacterium
GTTATGGCTCCTAAGCTCGCAACTGACTTATTTCCCAGCTCTTCATTAGGCAACATCTTTTTAATTACATTACTTGGGCCAGTTACCAAAACTTTATCCACGAGATATTTTTTCCTTTGTGTCTTAACCCAAACTTTATCCTTACCCATTTTAATTTCTTCTACACTCTCGCCTAGATTTAACTCAACTCCATTACTAATTAGCTTATCAGCCAGAGCTTTAATCAAATTATCAAAACCACCTTCGAAATATCCCAAGGCCTGGCTTCTTGCATGGATTCGAGCCCAAAACCAAGTCGCATTTACTCTTGAGTACCATTGATGAAATTTCCCTCGAAATAACGGACCCCAGATTTTATTCCACACGCTCTTTCCCATAGTAATGTTTATCAACTTTTCTGAGGTTATTCTCTCAAACAATTTCCAAGTAGGAACAACTTTCAAAATCCCCAGTGTTCCTAATGTTCTTACTCTATCGACTAGAGATATTTGTTGGCTAGTTAATACGCTTTTGACTGAATCAAACTGAAAGATTTTGTCTCCATTCCAAAAACTAGTTTTAACCTTATAAAAATTAACTCTAATTCCTAATTTATCTGCTAAATCAATTATGCTCTTATCATTTCGAAAAATATGGTGGTAATGATGCTCAAGATTCCATTGCCATTTCGGCTCCTTAAATCCTGCTGCCAGACCACCAAAAAACCTGTTTTTTTCTACCAATATCACCTCATGGCCCTCTTCTATTAAGTCCAAAGCAGCGACTAACCCTGTAAATCCGGTTCCTACGATCAAACATTTCATTGTGTCTTATCCTACATGAATCAAGGTCAGATTAACAACAGAAGCGCTGCCCCTAGGAATATTGTCACTACGATTCCTGTTATATATGTCGGCAAAGTAGTCGCCGCAACGGGCAATTCATTAGCAATAGTTGGCGTGGGAGATGCCGTGACTGTTACCTCACTAGTTGCTCTGACACTAGGAGTGGGGGTTTTACTAGGAGCTACTGTTACCGTTGGCGTAAGTTCTTGTGTGACTGTTGGAGTCGTCGGTGCTAACGAAACGCTCCTCGTGGGACTCGGAGTATTTGATACAGCCACGGTCGGAGAAACACGCACGGCCTGAGTGGGGGTCAAGCTGACTTGTGCAATTATCGTTGGACTTGGAGATAGTTGAGCTCCTGGACTAGACTCGATTGCTGGATTAGTGCTGACATTGCCTAATACACTAAATCTTTTTTCTGCTTGGAAGGTAATTCCTGAGTCATTAGTATAACTTACTCTAACTACATGAGATCCTAGAGCCAAATCATCATCACTGGTCCACCGCCAGTTTCCTCGCTCATCACTCGTCACAGTCCCGGTAAGTTGAGTCTGCTTCTGGATCACCGCTATAGAAATTTCATTTCCAGCGGGCGCTGTCCCCATAAAAAGAGGTTTGGTGGTGCTCAGTGCCTCATTTTCTTGCGGATTAAAAATATTAATTGTCTGTGAGGTAGTTGGTGATTGCGCAGCTAAGTCATCAATAAATGTAAAGCTTGATGGTCTTTGTGTAGATGAAGCTACCAAGCTCCTAAAATCAAATGTTTCTCCCGCACTTATCGTTGGAATCTCATTTATTTGCTGACCCAGAATCAACGCTGTCGAGTTCCCTATATTACTTTGTACACGAATCGTAATATCATCGTTAGGATTTACACTCGCTTCTTTAGTCATGGCTGGATCCATGGCTCCGGCTAGTGCCATTGCCCAATTGCCAGTTGCATCGGTCAAGACAGACTGCGTGCTTAAATTAGGTCCAGTTACTAGCACAATCGCGTTTTCAAGAACTCCGCCATCACTTGTCTGCACATTCCCAGAAATAGCCGTTAAAGATCCCTCTGCCAAGTTACTGGCAGTTTTAACCATATAAGGGACACTTTCATTTGTCAGATACGCAGTCTTGCCCGAGTTCACCATAAAAAAATATTCAGTCCCGGGACTAAGTCCTGATACCTGAACATAATGAGTTGAATACTTCAAATAATCACTGGACAATAAGTCCCGCTTATCCCTAGCTACACTATTAATCTTCTCGCTGCTAGCTCCATAAGTCAAAAACCCGCTTGTCGGATTTTGGGTTACCCAGCTAACTGTAAACGAGCTATTCGTAATATTGGAGATCTCAACCGAACTTGGAGCAGTCCCTACATCTGCTTGAGTTTCTGTTGGTGATTGACGATTCTGAACCAGATAAACTCCACCGACAACCCCAGCTAACAGCAACAACAACCCTGCAATCATTGGTATCTTTGGAGAAACATGGGAGCTGTTTGATTTTTTGAACATAAATATTAATTCATTTTTGCAAGGTCTGACCTCCGCGTCAACAAGTAAACTAAATTCTTAGTTATCATCAGGGTTGGGGATTATCACATCTGATGGAGTTCTTGTTGATAAGACTTGCAATACCGACAGATTCAAAGTTGAGTTCAGTTCGACTAATTCGGTACTTACTTCTCCTGAAATTCTATCCTTTACTAGCCCTCGATACACTTCCGAACCAATCCACACGGTAAGTGTAATCAATGTCAAACAGCCTAGTAAAATTAAAAAAGTGTTATCTTTTGGTCTTTTCATATTTATTTGCGTTTCGAAAGAATCGTTCCATTAATAACCACTTCAGGCAAATCATTTTCGTTGTTTACATCACTATAATCTATCGAAATAGAATCCAAAACCACAACCCTGCGGAAATTAACTATCTTCTTGGCGAATTCCAATATGGCATCATATTTCCCTGTCCCATCAATTGTAAACTCAATGTTGTTCCAATCTCCAATAGGTCCTTTTTCCTGAATATTTGCATCTACAACCTTGGGTTTGCCGCTAGGATCAACTTCATAGTCTCCAAACCGAATTGTTTCCAAAACAAACTCACTATCTTCATTTGCTCTGTCAATTTGGGCCACGAATGTGGCGAGATCCGGACTATCAGGTAATGCTTCTTGCACAAAATAGAGTTGGTCACGGTTCTTATCAAGGACCTGCTGTGCTGTCGCCAAAGAATCAAGCTTTTCTTTTAATTTATCATTTACCTCTTCCAAATTTGTAATATCACCCAGCAAAGTTGCAATCGTCGAAAAAGTTGGCTTAAGTGCAAAGACCCCAAAAAACAATATTGTTACAAAAGTCAAAATTAACTCCAGATAAGTTTGGCGTTTTTTCGAATCCACCAACTTCTGAGAGCTCTTGAAAGAAAATTTATTATTAATTTTTGAGTCGTTCAAATTCATATTACTTTAATTTTATATCTGCAGTTAAACTAAATTCATATAAATACTTACTATTGGTCGCACCTTCATTCTCTTCAACCTTCAGGCTGACATTAGTCAAATTGACATTATCAATTACCGGCGAAGATCTGAAATTGTTTTCAAATATTGAAATTGTCCTCTCATCAACTGATTCGCCCTTAATTGATAATTTATCCTTACTCCATTTCAACTGATTAATTGTAATGTCAGTAGAACGTGGAAAACTGCGATTAAACTCATTAAATATTAGCTGTATATCTGGTTGCATCCCCACAACCTGAGCTACGGAGTTAACGCTTTTTTGAACAACACGAAACTCTTCCTCTACTGAAGCAAATGCTTTGACTTGGTTTTTGCGCATTTCGATATCTTCGTTAAGATTAGTCAGTTTAATATCCAGAGAGAATCGCCAAATAAATGCGCCGATGACGACAATCTCAGTCAAAATTACAATCCACCTACCCACTGATAATGCCCACGACAATATCTTATCTACAGAACTTGTAGCATTAACTTGATGTAGTAAATTTATCGACGGTGTGCGTTTAGCCATGGCAGGAAACACCTATCAGTATAAATGACTCTATTCGCCAATCACAAGTATAAACACAAATTGACTTATGTAATTTCAATATAAACTCTACTAACAATGAAGTTCTCCTCAACCGTTTACTTACTGGCCAATCTCTTTGACAATTGCGATTTAAGGTGTGCCGCTTTGTTTGCGTGAATCAATCCCCACTTAGCGGTTCTATCAATTACACTTGATGCTTTTTGTAGCGCATCAGAACTGGGTTCGAGACGGAATTTCTTCATTGCCGCTCTCAAAGTGTTTTTTCTTTGTAAATTGACTATTTGCTTACGCTTGGATCGGCGCAATGCTCTTTGGGCTGTTCTGGTAACTGGCATAATTTTTTGCTAAATAACTCTTGCCCATTATAATCCATAAAACCATTTCTGCCAATTGCCGTACGAAGTCCAAAATTCTCTACATATAATTCTTTCTCAATTCCCCATATGCAGAAGGTCTTAGCAATGTTTTAATCAATATTACTATCTAAAAATAACCAATGATTCAAACCACTCGTAAATTTATTAATC
>CAZLQM010000048.1:0-4354 GCA_964561945.1 uncultured Gammaproteobacteria bacterium
AAGCCGATCTCAAACAAGATGGCATTATTAATGTCTTAGATTACTCCATCCTCTCCTCTAATTTCGGCAATTCCCTATAGACACCACAATCTTAATATGCTTAACATTAATCTGTGAAAAAGAAATTTATCATAATCTTCATTGCGTTTTTTACTTTAAGTTTAAGAGCAAATACTCCAGTTATGGCTGCCACCCCTACCCAACCCGTAACCACCATTCAATCAGCCCCCTGTCCTGTCATCGGCGACACTAACAACTGCGATGGCAAAGTCAATATTCTCGATTACACATATCTATCTTCCAAGTTTGGCACCAATGAGCATAAAGCCGATCTCAACGGTGATAACACAATAAATATCCTAGACTACACAATTTTATCTGTTAGTTTTGGTAAATAACCCTTGCATTATTCAATTAATAAACTCACAATAAATCATAGATGAACATTTCAAATACAATCATAAAAAATAAATCAAGATATCTAATCCTAGCAATCGCTCTTCTTGCTCTACCAGTAAGCATCTACCTTGCTCGAGTCCCCACCAGAACCAATACTCAAGCTGCCACCGGCAAATCCGTCCTAGCCATCCAACCTGCCCAAAGCACTCCTCGCCTTTCAGAAACAGCTTCATTTTCAGTTAACATCAACCCCAACGGCGACCAAGTCAACTCAGTAGAACTTCATCTAACATACAATGCCTCTGTAATCCAAGTTAATGATATTCAACCAGGGAACTTCTTTACCGATTTCCAAAATCAAGCAGGTGGCCCACCTGTCGTAATTCAAAAAGCCTTTGGCAATGGTGACATCCGCTACGCAATTGGCTATCCACTTGGTAGTAATTATGGCGGAGTTATTGCTGGATCTGTAGCTAATGTCACATACCAAGTAATAGGCGCGGGTACATCAGATCTCACAATTGATACCACCTCGAATAGACCTTCACTAGTTGCCAATCTCCAAGCCGAAAATACTCTCGCCTCCGCAACTAACGGTCAAATCATAGTTAATACAGACACTCCTACTCTCGCCTTTACTAACTTAAGCAAGCCAAACCCCCAAACTGTCAATCAAAATTTTACGATTGAAACAACCATCAACTCAGCAGGAGAGCAACTAAGTGCTGTTGATGCAGACATTACCTTTAACCCTCAATACCTCAAAGTAATTAGTGTCGAACAGTCAAGCCCATCTGCTTTCAATTCATACGCAGTTAAATCATTTGACAACACAGCAGGCACCATCAATATTGCAGCCAACATTGGAACTTCCACCAGCCCCACTCCAGCAGTTGGTAATAATCTAATCTTTGCCAAAATTACCTTCCAACCTCTTAAAATTATCGCTTCAACTCCCATCCAATATCAATTTACTCCCAATAACCCCAATGACAGCAACCTCGTCAAATTCAATGCTGGCAATAATCCCGTGGACATCCTCGCCCAAGTTAATAACCAAACAATCACTATTATTGCCGCTCCAACTGCCACATTAGCTCCAACTAATACCCCAACTCCCGTTCCTAGCAATGTCCCCACTCCTACTCCCACCAACAAACCTGCACCAACAGCAGTCCCATCACCAACTCCAACCATTGCTCCCACTCCAGTACCTACACTTAGTGCCACTATCCAAGTCAACTTCCAAGGCAAAGGTATCGCCTCTGGCATTGCCAAAAACTTACCAATCACCATAGAGATGAAAAAACTTTCAAATAACCAAACTACAATAATCCAATCTCAGACCAATACAGACGGTCAATCATCCATTAATGCAACCTCGGGTAACTACATATTTACCATCAAAGCTCCAGGATATCTGGCTAAAAAATTTGGCACCACTACTACTCCCATAAACATCACGACCCAAGGACAACTTATTAACCTAACACAATCCCCTCTCCTCGGCGGTGATTTCAATGGAGATGGCGAGATCAACGAAATTGACTACACCCTCCATGTACTACCTAACTTCTTCAAGAATTACAGTTTAGCCGACCTTGATCGCAGTGGAGAACTAAATGCTCTAGACTTCGCCATTATGCGCGATAACTGGAACAAACAAGACGATATACTTCAATAAATTGTCTCACTAGCCACTATGAATAAAATTGCCCTTTCTCTTTTTTTATCCATTAGTATTATTTTTCTCAACAGTACTAAAATCCTTGCTCAAAACGATCTTCCAAGCCTCTTAATTGAACCTACTCAAATTAATTCAATTGTCAATGATACTTTTACCGTTGATTTAATAATTGATACCGCCAATCAAGAAGTAGCCGGTGTTGGCGCAGAACTCTTCTACAACCAAAATAACCTTGAAGTTACCAAGATAGATACGTATCCTATATTTGATTCATATCCCAACGCTTCCTACGATAATACCAAGGGCACTATTTCTATTTCTGGCATTGAGGATCCCACCTCCCAAGTCCTATACAATGGCAAAGACCGCTTCGCCACCATTACTTTCCTTTCCAAGTCAGTGGGTCAATCAACCATCAAATTTAACTACCTACCCAATAACACCAGAGACTCCAATATTGCAGTCACTTATGGCACTGGCGATATCCTTGCCTATACCAATTCTCTTATTGTTTCAATCTCACCCAATACAAACTCTCCAAATACAGTTGTCGACAATCCAACGTTTTCTCCACCCGAAAACCAAACAAATAACAGCAACACCCTAATATATATCCTCGGATCTATAATCATTGCCATACTTATCATCATCATTACTCTATTTTTTTTCCTCAAAAACAAAAAACCCTCCCCTCAAGAACCAAACATCGTCATCAAAACAAATAATCAACCCTTAAATCCCAATTCTTCTGCCCCGACTTCACCCATCCTAGACAATCCGCCACCTCCAATTTATTAAATCAAACTGATCAATATAATAAGCTATATCTGTGCGACTCCACCTAACTTTTCTCACTGCTGTCATAGTCCTTTCATTGCTAAATCCTCCTTTAACTCTTGCATCCAACCCCTCATATAGCCTAACCACAACTACACCCAACCTTATTCAAGGACAAACTTCACAAACCAACATCATTATAGACACTGACGGGAATAATGTTGCAGGAGCCGGTATCAAAATAAAATTTGATCCTCAATATATTGAAATTCTCTCAATTGACGCTGGAATAATTTTTGATAATTTTTTCAAAAAAAGTTTTGACAACAATCTTGGAACTATTCACATTTCCGCTTTTGCCAACTCCCTCGAATCTCAGTTCACGGGTCAAGGTGTTCTTGCAATTCTAAACTTCAAAACACTCCAATCAGGCCAAACATCATTCGAAATCATATTTACACCAGGAGAAACCACTGACTCAAATATCGCCGTTACCACAGGTCAAGGGGACATCCTCAGCGAAGTCCACAACCTTCAACTCAACATTCAAACTGTCTCGCAACCCACACCCACCACATCAAACCAATTTTCTCCCATAGTCACTGCCGATACCCCATCTCCCCATATTTCTCTCACAATCTCACCCACCGAAACATCAACCATTTACTCTGCCAATCTCACTACTCCCGACAACATCTCAATAACTCCCACACCACCACCCAATCTAACTCCCATGTTATCAAACTCTTACTCCACCCAACGTCACTTCTTTAATGTGTCAATTCCACCCCAAAACAACCCCATTTCATTCACTCTCAGTCTCATAATTTCCATTACATCAGCATCTCTCATTGTATATTTACTTTACAAAATTACATTCAATCAATTCCACCCTCATATCAATCCGAAAAACACATCAAACCTCAATGAAATCTCAAAACCCTTATAATTATTGTCTAATGAAACAAAATTGCACCCATAACTCAAATCTGATACGCTAAAGCACGCATGACTACCATTAGCCCCACCAATTCAAATCCACAAGATGAGCAACTCGACTTTACTCTTCGTCCTACTAAACTCAATGAATTCACAGGTCAATCCAAAGTCAAGAAACATCTACACATCTTCATCCAAGCAGCTCAAGAAAGATCCGAACCCATTGATCACCTACTTATCTACGGCCCACCAGGCTTAGGCAAAACGACTCTTGCCCATATCATGGCTCACGAACTTGGAGTCCAAATCCGAACCACATCAGGACCGGCCTTAGAACGGGCAGGCGACCTTGCCTCTATTCTTACTAATCTTGGAACAGGAGATATTTTGTTCATTGATGAAATTCATCGACTTAACAAAATAGTCGAAGAAACTTTATATCCAGCCATGGAAGACTTTTTCCTTGATATCATCGTAGGCAAAGGGCCCGCGGCCCGCACCCTCAAACTTGATCTTCCCAAATTTACCATCATCGGTGCCACCACCCAAACT
>CAZLQM010000049.1:0-4106 GCA_964561945.1 uncultured Gammaproteobacteria bacterium
TTTTTCAATTGTGTTTTGGAGAAGATTTTGGAAAATTGTAGTGATGCTAATGACTACTAGGGAAATAAAAATAGAGATTAAACCCAACATGATTGGTCCTGCAGGATCATCACCGTGGGTAAAAAAGCGGATAAAAAATATAGCTCCAATAAGGAAGATGATAATTGTGAGTGCGCTATATTTGATATTTCTAAGAGTACGAATCGCGATAGATGAGAAAAATTTGTTTTGTTGGATGTAACTCAAAAGTTTAAAGGTTTGGAAAAGAGCTATATAAAAGGGAATTGAGGATATATAAACATAGATAATTAGGGGATCTTTATATATGCTGATCAAATCCAAGTTAGTTGCTCGACCTTCTGTTTGGGGAAACCAAATTAGAGCTATAAGTGAGCCGATGGTGATAAGACCGATGGTTAATTTGAGGAAAATAGTTGAAAAACGGTCAGCAAAGAAATTATTCATATGACTATTATTATACTTTGTTAGACGCGCATGATAGTCATGAAGTGACAAACAGAACCTAAAATTACGAACATATGCCAAATTGTATGATTAAATGCTAATTGATTCCATCGATAGAAAATTGTACCAATGGTATAAGATACGCCGCCAAGGATAAGGAGGATTAGAGCTGTTTGAGAAATTTGTTGGGATAGAGGTTTGATAAACAAAATCATAGTCCAACCAGTGACTAGGTAAAGAATAAGTGAAATTAATTCTTTTTTCCTTCCGATAAATTGCCAGATAATATTAGTAATGGTTAGAATCCAGATTATTAATAATAATAGAGGTCCATGTTGGTGTCTCATGGGGATAAGGGCAATTGGGGTATACGTGCCGGCGATAAATAGTGAAATAGCGATGTAATCTATTTTTTTGAAGATATTACTTACTTTAGTAAATATTAAACTGTGGTATAAGGTTGATGCCAGATAAAGGAATACCATAGTTGCTCCGAAAATTAGTAATGACCAAAAACGATAATTACCATCTTGAGAGAGAGCTTTTAGTATAAGAAATACTAAACCTACAATCCCTGCGATAGCCCCTAATCCATGAGTGATGGCGTTGGAAATTTCTTCGATGAGGGAGGTGCGGATTGGTCGGTTCATATTTTTATTATACTTGCTATGTTTTTTAATCCTATAACTTGGAAGCAGAGGCAAGCTGGTGTAAAATATGGCTCTGTACTCGAAGTTAAGTTAGTTGTATGACTAACTAATATTAGCTCTGAGTCTAGTATATCGCACATTGATTTTTTGATGCATCTATCAGAAGAGGAGAAATTCACCATGGGTTATATACAACCTGCAGTATTTAAGGATAGGATCGGAGATGGTGACGTTTTTGTAGTGGTAGCTCGTCCTGGAATGACAACACCGGCAGAAGTTGTGACGTTGGCAACTAAGGTTGGAGCTACAACCGGTGAAGGTAAGGATTTGAAATTGCGAATTGATTTTCGTAACAATCAGCCTTATATCGGTTGGGCAGATGAATCCGAGCTTTTGACTCCACCTCAACTTGAGGAAAAGTTTGCTAATTTCAAGCCTCTAACTTTTCGACGATAGTGCATTATTCCCTCGCGATCCTCTTTGGGATCAGATTTCCCGTAATGGGGAAGTTTTCAGGAAACTGAGCGAGGGTATTTTTTGATTATATTTCGGTGTTGGGGTTGTTTCATGAGAAGAAGGATGATTAAGGTTAAGATTGTTATTGTAAATATTTTTTGAAAAAGGTAATTGATCGTTCCATAGCTTGAGCAAAGTGAGGGCTAGCAATATTGTGATCACCATTGGGATATTCAAATAGCTCGACACTTTTGGTATTTTTTTCTAAAACTTGGGAGAAGTGGCGTGACAGTTCAATGGGAACACTTTTGTCAGCGGTGCCATGGTGTAATTGCACTGGAGCGGTAATATTGGAAATATACGAATATGAGTCAATTTTGGACCAGAAAGGCGAGGTTTGACTGGGTTGACCGTATTTTTGAATTAAATCGTAGGGGAAATTGTCTCCGTTCATCCATGGGATCTGATTGCGATAAGTAATTATCATGTCCTCATAACTGCCGACGACACCTGCCCAGATTACGGCGGCTTTTATATCTGGTGAGATTGTAAGGACACGCATGGTTATGCCTCCGCCGTTGGAGTGGCCCCAGATGCCAATTAATTTGGGATTAGCTTCTTTGTACGTTTTAAGTGCTGAAATTAAGTTAAGTGTATCAATAACATAGATTTGAGAAAAATGAGAATTAACGGCCTCTCCTTCTGATGTACCATGACCTCTAAGATCAGGCTTGAAAGTAATAAAACCGTTACGAGCAAAACCATCTTGGTAGGCAACATATCGAGCAGTTGTCTGATATGTTTTAGGATTTAGATAACCGTGGAGAAAAATAATTGAAGGAAAACCTTCCTCTGGTTTGTCACCATTGGGAATGGTGAGTAATCCATTAATTTTATAGCCATCAGATAAGTAAGAGGCAATGTATCGCTTATAATTTGACTCTGATGTTAAGGTTTTTTCTATTTGGATATCAGTAGCAGGGTAAACTCGATTAACTAAAGTTTCAAGGTATAAGGGTGAGCTGGGATCAGGGGTTGGAGTTGAAATCGGGTCAGAAGTAGGAGTGATTGTTGATATGTTATCTTTGGTTTGTTGGGGAGCTTTTGAATAAAACACACCAATTAGTAAAATTGGAACAATTAATAATACAAGCCATTTATACATGGAATAAAGTTTAGCATGTTAGGTTTGCTCGATTATTTTTGAAGAGAATAATAATTCGTATTAAATAAGTGATATGTTTCTGGATGGAAAGAACTTATAATTAGTTCTTGGAGTAGTCTGATGTTTGCTTCTATGAATTATATTTCACATAGAGGGGTCCACCATTCACATAAAGAAAATACTCTACCCGCATTTGAGGAGGCGGTAGGAAATGGGTTTGACTATGTTGAGTTTGATATCCGGATATTAGCTGATGGGAATCTAGTGATTTCGCATAATTCTAAAATAAAGGGAATTCTTTTGCGATCTATTGATTTGAAGACGTTGAGAGCGATTGATCCAGATGTGCCGTTGTTTGAGGATGTATTAAAAAATATCGGATCTAGGGTTATGTTAGATATTGAGTTAAAGGAAGAGGGATATGAAGGAGAGGTAATGGCTTTGGCTCATAAATATATTAATGAGAGTCAGTACATGATTACGTCGTTTAACGCTCGAAGTTTGATGAAGATACAAAAAATGTTTCCATTAACCAAAGTAGGATTGCTTATTTCGCGGAGGACTTGTTTGAATCTACTCTATTTACGTGATTTTAAATTAGTACTACCTAAATTAGTCTTGGTGAAGATAATGCCGTGGTTATTCCGTCGGCAATCTCAGGAAGTAATTGTGTGGGATGTTACTAGGTCTAAGGATTTTCAACAATTACTTACGTGGTCTAATGTTAGTGGAATTATTAGTGATAATGAAAGGCCGGTATTGCAATAAAGATAGGTTAACCAACCCGCTGGGTATCGATAAGTCTATAAAAATTATCTTCAAATTCGAATTTTAGATAGCCTGTATTTTGGATGTATCCGGGTGGCATGTTGTCTATTTTTTGATGACCGATTGCGTTTAGAAATGCACGAATAACAAAACTATGGGTGATAATGGCAATTGTTTGATTGAGATTTGAATTAACGATATTGTTTACTTCATTTGTAAAACGGAGGGTTGCTTCTTTATCGGATTCGGTTTGTTTATCTCTTTCTTTGAGGTTTCCATTAAGAATAATATTGGTGTTTCTATCGGAGAATATGATTTGAGCTGTTTGATGAGTTCTTTGGAGATGTGATGTGTAAATGGAATCAAATTTGATTAATTGAAGATCACGAGCCAGGTGTTCGGCTTGTTTAATTTCTAGAGGACTAAGGTCAGAACCAAGTTTGGTTTTGGGAAGTTTGTCTAGATCACAATCACAGAGGGCATTGTCTTGAGATTGTGCATGACGAATAAGATAAAGCTGTGTTAAACGGTGGATTTCCATTTGAACAAAAATATATCAAAATGTATTTGTTATATTATCGGTCAAGATATTAAATATATTT
>CAZLQM010000050.1:0-4020 GCA_964561945.1 uncultured Gammaproteobacteria bacterium
CTCTAGCCAACTGAGCTACAGGCCCTTAATTTTCAAGTTTATAAAAAACTTGTTTCCGAGGTCAATCCGATTAAATTGTCAATAAAAAACCAGCATCATCTGCTGGTAAACCGTTAATCTCTCTACAAAAAATATAGAGAAATTATTCTTTATGAATTATTTGGGCAATCATGTGGAATTTACGACGGTTCACCATTGGACTAAATGGTAGAAGGAAGTATAAAGCCAAAGCATTTCTCTGTCAATTGAAAAAATTCCATCAATACTCTGACTCGATGTCAATTATATCTGGACTTTCTATCACAATACTTATCTATTATAATAACCTTCTAGGAATTTATCACATTCCTAATAAGCAAGTATTGATTTTCGGGCTTGTAGCTCAGCTGGCTAGAGCGCCAAACTGATAATTTGGAGGTCTGAGGTTCAAGTCCTCACAAGCCCACAAACCCAAAATTAATCATTTTCCCAAAATTTTTGCACCTCTAACAATAGAAAGTAGGAAAAAGTGAGTAAGCAAACATTTTTTGCTCCAAGACTCATTAACCCCTTGTCCAGTCTCCCGCCAGGAGCCATTTGTCGAATTACAATTGACAAAAATAACCAAGAATGGCGTGTCTCTGCTCAATTACAACATGACGGTTTGACAATTTTAGAACCAATGTCAGGAACACCGATAACTGCTATCGTTAATTCCGACCAAAACGTCATCCATATTGGACATATCCAAAAAAAACCCAAATAAAATCCCGAATCCCTATCCTAATAGATAGGGATTTTTACTACCTCAAACTCTCAAAAAATTTATCTAACAATCTACTTCCACTTAATGCTACATCCCATACTCGGCATTTGTTCCTCAGGGGGTTCCTCTTCATTTATCAATGACTCAATCGCCATTTCCAAACTTCGCTCTTTAACCAACTCTGGATGTTGCCAATTATCATTAATTCTTCCATGATAATAAAGTTCAAATCCACCACCATCTACCTTACGGAATAAATATACATCTGGCGTACAAGCAGCTCCATATTCATGAGCCACTTCTTGGGTTTCATCTCGCAAATACGGAAACTCCACTCCAAATTCATCCACTACTTCTTGCATATTTTCAAACGAATCTTCAGGCTCATTCTCGTCATCATTAGCATTAATCGCCACAACCCCAATTTCATCACCATAGTCTCCATGCAATTCTACTAACTGAGGCCAAGCCGCTTGAGCATAAGGACAATGATTGCAAGTAAATACCACCAATACTCCAGCTTTATTCTCAAAATCCGCCAAACTCACCTTATCACCTTGAATACTAGGCAAATCAAAATCGACTGCCTGCCATCCCATTGGTACTGATTCAGAAAAAGTTACTGCCATAATACTCATTGTTAACTTATTAATAGTTTTATTGTCAACCACAAAAAGTCGTCAACACACAATTGACTACGATACTCCATATATCTCCAAAAATAAACACCTATTTTTCTTTCGAAGCCCAATGTTCTCGAGAAACCCTAATTACCTTGTCTTTATTCTGGTTGGAACTTGCAGCAGGCGGTAATGTTTTGATAAAAAATGGCCGACTCGTCAATCCATCAATTGCCAGTTTCAAGACTGCCTCCCCGCGTCCCAAATGCGTCAAATCATTATAAGTAAAAACTTCTGCGAACTCTTTTTCTAATTTCTGTGCGTCAGGAGAACCAAGCAAAAAAGTCACCAAAGTTCCAGCATTCCCGATAATTGCAGCCATGATTGACTCCTCGATTTGCTCAACATATTGATTAGCCAAAATCAATCCTAATCGATACTTGCGGGCTTCAGATAATATTTTGATAAAAGATGTCGTCGCAAAGTTCTGAAACTCATCCACATATAAAAAGAAATCTCTCCACTTAACATCAGGACTCCGCGCTCTTCTCATGGCTGATAATTGAATCTTGGTAATTATCATTGCACCCAACAATGCAGAATTATCCTCTCCCAATCTTCCTTGAGATAAATTCACCAACAAAATTTTACCCTCATTCATTACCTGCTCAAAATCTATTGAACTTTTTGAAGGTGTAATTATTCGCCTTATCAATGGTGAAGACACAAATTGTCCCACCTTATTAAGGATTGATGACACTTCTTCAATTTGTTTACGCGGGTCCATCCGACCATATTCATCATTCCAAAATTTAATCATTACCGGATCCGAAATCCGACTCAAAACATACTTACGATAGTTTGCATCCGTTAACATCTCAATCACATTAGGCAATGTCGTCCCAGGCACTTCAGTCAAAGTTAATAAAGTATTACGCAAAATATACTCCAACCTCGGTCCCCAAGAATGACCATAAAGCTTATTAAAAATTGACACAATTCCACTAGCCACAAACTCGCGATGTCCTGCCTCAGTAACTTCTAAAATATTTAAGGAAATTGGAAACTCAGTATCCGAAGGATCGAAATAAATCACATCATTAATCCGATGCTTAGGTATATAGTGCAGCAAATGCTCTACGCTACTGCCATGAGGATCCAAAAAAGCCATTCCTTCGCCTTTTTTCATATCACTAATCGCCATATTTTCTAATAAAGTAGACTTACCTACTCCAGATTTCCCGATCACATACATATGTCGAGTTCTATCCTCTCTCTTAATCCCAAATACCATATCGGCATCTCGGTACAAAGTCTTTGCAAAAAAATTAACATTCTTGCGCTTCTCTTCATCCAAAAAAGCATACACAGGCAAATTATCAGGAGCTTCTGTTTCCATATTCTTTGCCCAGGTCAAGTTCTGCAACTTCACATTTTCATTTGGCATATGCCACAAAGTCGCCAATTCGCTAACCGTCAATACTTGCATATTGGGAATTCCATCCATTCGTCGCTCAAAAAAACCATTCAACCATTTCTTCTTATTCCACGAAGCAGGTTTAATCATTTTAAAACTATTTCCGTCTCCGCGACCCAGACTTCCAAAAGCGCTAATCACAGCCGCCAAAGAATCAGGATTACTCGAAACCACCCTTATTCCTGACCAAAACGCATTTTCAAGTAGTTTAGTAGCGATAAGACTTTTGCCTTGCACATCTTGTGTGGTTCCATCTGCTTTTTTAATACCCTCGGTCACCATTCGCTCAGGCAAAGACCTCCAATTCCCAGCACCTGTCAATACCATTTGGAAACAAATCATATCATCAGCTTTTGCCTTACTTAAAACTCCCAATATCAATGACATTGGATCAACATCAGCAAACTCCTTATAAGTCTTTACCAATAAATAATACGGTTTTGATAATACAATATGAGCTACATGTAAATCCTTATTTTTCCAATTTTCCAAATGATCTTCTTCAGTTTGCAAAGCCACACCCAAAGGATATGCAGCTTGAAACTGACTATCCCAATAACTCGCATACTCATTATTAATACTCGCATAAAAAGAAACCTTCTGATCCACAACCATAGTCTCAAGCGAAAACCTCTGAAGCGGTTTGTTAAAAAATCTTTCTCCCAACCAACTTGGACGATCCAGATACGCCATTGACGAAAACATCGTAGATGCTGACTCAGGTGTATATTCATTATCTCGAGGTACCGCCAATTTAAAAAATGCCAAATCATTCATACCGTTTCATTATAGACTAAGCTCAACCCCCAATCACAAGCATAAATAATTTACAAATCACCATGTTTTAATCGAAAAAACCTACAAATAGGCTAAATATCACCACGCCTTCTCTTGGCAACCAATCCCAACAAACCAATAACTGTTGCCCCAATCGCAAAAATAGTCGAGGCAATTCCAATAATGGCTAACAGTACCGAACTTGCGATCATCATCACTTCAGGAACACTACGAACCAAAACTTTCCACCACGGCGTCGGAGTTTCAAATGAACTTGACATGAACAATATAGATAAAGTACTTCTCGCGTTTTAACAGCTTAATAGTGATAGTAATGCGCAATACCTTTTAATCGCTAATTACCACGCAATGTACGCGCTAATTAACTTCTATCAGTATTT
>CAZLQM010000051.1:0-3973 GCA_964561945.1 uncultured Gammaproteobacteria bacterium
TAGACTTAATCTCAGGCTCTGGTATAATCAAGTGCGTTATTTATATGCCAACATTTAATCAACTAGTCCGAAAAGGACGCCAACAACCAGCTGCAAAAGTAAAAGGAACTGCTCTGCGCAAGTTTTATAATGCCAGCACACGTGTCAGCTCTGTTTTACCCTCACCTTTGAAGAGAGGCGTTTGCACAATGGTCAAGATTATGACACCAAAAAAACCTAACTCTGCTCAACGAAAAGTAGCTAGGGTCAGACTTTCGAACAAAGTTGAAGTTACTGCTTATATCCCCGGCGAAGGTCATGACCTTGCTGAACATTCTATCGTATTAATTAGAGGCGGTAGAGTTAAAGATTTACCTGGTGTAAAATACCATGTAGTTCGTGGAGTTTATGATACATCTGGAGTTCAGAATCGTAAGCAATCTCGTTCTAAGTATGGAACCAAAATGTCCAAAGGCTCTGCCAGTGCAACTAAAAAATAAACCAATATGAGAGGCAAAAAAGCAACCAAACGAATCATCACCCCAGACCCAATGTATGGGAGTACAACTGTGGCTCGATTGATTAATCGAGTAATGGTCGATGGTAAGAAATCTGTGGCACAGAAGCAAGTTTATAACGCACTTAAAATAATTGAAGAAAAGACAGGTCAAGATCCTTTGGTAACTTTTAAGATGGCTTTGGAAAATATTAAACCAATCATGGAAATTAGAGCTAGAAGAATTGGTGGAGCTGCATATCAAGTGCCCATGCCCGTACGCGTTGATCGACGATTAACTCTAGCTTTGCGATGGTTGGTAACACATTCTAATAGCCGACCAAATAGCGAATACAAGACTTATGCGGCCAAGTTAGCCCAAGAGTTACTGGATGCTGCAAGCAATCAAGGAGCAGCGGTTAAACAAAGAGAAACTGTACATAGACAGGCTGAGGCAAACCAAGCATTTGCTCATTTTAGATGGTAAGCTTGCTTTTATATATAAAATATATTTATGGCTGAACTAAACACCGACCGTGATTTACCAATTACCCAATTCCGAAATATTGGAATTATTGCTCATATAGACGCTGGCAAAACAACCACTACAGAGCGAGTGTTATACGATTCAGGCAAAACACATAAGCACGGATCAGTAGATGATGGAAATACAACAACTGACTGGATGGTTCAAGAAAAAGAACGTGGAATTACTATTGTCTCCGCTGCAATTACCACTTTTTGGAGAAATCATCGAATCAATATCATTGATACTCCAGGACACGTAGATTTTACGGTAGAGGTAGAGAGATCTTTGCGAGTTTTGGATGGAGCTGTAATGTTATTTGATGGCAAGATGGGTGTGGAGGCTCAATCAGAAACAGTCTGGCATCAAGCTGATAAATATCATGTACCACGACTTTGTTTCGTGAATAAGTTGAATTTGATTGGCGGAGACTTTAAGATGTCGGTCAAGTCTATCCATGAGAGACTAAAAGCTAATGCTTTGCCGATTTGGCTACCAATTGGGATCGAATATGATTTGAAAGGTGCAGTTGATTTGGTTGAAATGAAGGCTTATACATACGACAGCATTGATGCTCATGAATTGAAGGAAGTTGAGATTCCTGATGATATGAAGGAAGACGCTAATAATTATCGTGAGCAATTAATTGAAGCGGTGGTTGAGTTTGATGATGAGTTGATGAGTAAATATTTGGACGGGGGTAAATTGACTAACGAAGAGCTGAAAAGAGCTGTCAGAGCTGCAACAGTAAGTGGTAAATTTTTCCCGATTATGGGCGGGGATTCGCGTACTGTGATTGTGACTAAGATGCTTGATGCGGTTGTCGATTATCTACCATCACCTCTGGATGTTCCTCCGATTAAAGCAATAGATCCAAGAACAGGCGAAGAAGTTTTGCGCCATACTGATCCTAAGGAGCCTTTGACAGCTTTGGCTTTTAAGATTCAAACAGACCCTCACGTGGGACGATTAACTTACGTCAGGATCTATTCAGGAACTTTGACGGCAGGCAGTTATGTGTATAACGTAGCTCAAAATAAAACTGAACGCTTGGGGCGCATCCTACTGATGCATGCTGATAAACGCGAGGAAATCAAAGAAGCTTATGCAGGAGAAATCGTAGCTGCGGTTGGATTCAAAAGTGTGACTACTGGTGACAGCTTGTGTACAGAAGATGATCAAGTGACTCTAGAAGCTATTAGCTTCCCAGAACCGGTTATTTCATTGGCGATTGAGCCAAAAACCAAGTCTGATCAAGAGAAAATGGGTGTAGCACTGGGCAAGTTACTGGATGAAGATCCAACACTTAAGGTTTCAACCAATCATGAAACAAGTCAAACGCTAATTGCGGGTATGGGAGAGTTGCATTTGGAAATTATTGTTGATCGCTTGAACCGAGAGTTCAAGGTTGAAGTTGCAACAGGTGCCCCTCAGGTTGCTTACAAAGAAACAATTACAACAACAGCTACAGCAGAGTCTAAATACATCCGTCAAACTGGTGGTCGAGGTCAATACGGTCATTGTTTGCTAAGAGTTGAACCTTTAGGTCGAGGGCAAGGATTTGAATGGGTAAATGAAATCAAAGGAGCAGCAATCCCTAATGAATTTATCCCTGCAGTTCAAAAAGGTGTAGTCGAAGCTATGGAAAATGGAGTTATGGCTGGATTTCCATTGGTTGATATGAGAGTGGCTCTCTACGATGGTTCTTATCACGAAGTTGATTCATCTGAAATCGCATTTAAAATCGCTGGATCTCAAGCCCTGCAACAGGCTGCAAAAAGCGCCAAACCTGCACTTCTCGAGCCAGTTATGAAAGTCGAAGTTACTACTCCTGACGAATTCATGGGAGATGTCATCGGAGATTTGTCTTCTAAGAGATCTCAGATCCAAGGATCAGAATCACGCGGAGCTGTCGTGGTAGTCACGGCTCTTGTGCCATTGGCCGAGTTGTTTGGTTATGCCACCAGACTGCGATCATTAACCCAAGGTCGAGCTTCTTACTATGTTGAGCCATCTCACTACCAAGAAGTACCTCCCAATGTGGCTGAGCAAGTAGCCAGTGCGCATAAACAACCGAGTCGAGCTTCGTAGTCATAATTAGTTGGAAATTATTTAGATTGTCTTATAGTATTGAATATTTGGTTTTTTTATGCTAATATGCATCATCTAAATCAGCTGATTTAGATTTGACAACTCAGTTAATTCGTAAAGGAGAAATATATGAAATCGCGAAATATTCTCGTACTAACGATTGCTATGTCTATTTCATTGGTTATGGGTATTGGGATTGGAAATGTGTGGATTTTTCTAAATCCCCAATCCCCTCCTGTCGTTAGTCAACTGGATAATATCGATGACATGACCACTTGGAATCCTCAGCTGCGAGGGCAGAAGATTTGTACTGAGATTTCATACAATTTTGTTTCTTTCATTGATGAGGATATTCTCTCTGCCTTGGAAGTTGCAAAACGAAATACCAATGCTCCAGTGGAATTTTTGGAAAATGCCAGTGGTCGACAACCTGAATATGTACTATGCAGGCACCCATCGGCGGTTGACCTCTCAGTATTCTGGAATGAATACTATGAATCTAGGGAATTTGTGGATGAAATGAATGCAATTTTGTCTACAAATGAGTAGTTTATTGATGATGCACCTTTACCGGCGACGGAAGTCGCCGGTTTTTTTTGATTTTGAAACTTTTTCTTAAATTATCTTCTTTACTTTTTACTTCCTGACCTAATCTATCTTGTGAATCAGGATGCTGTATCTGGGAGTTGGCTTATATACTTAGATAAAGAATACAAATATTAATAATCAGGCAATGAATGGATCCTGTACTGGGAACATGATGAGTAAACAAGCGAACATTGAAGACTCTTCTTCCTCCTCCACTTGTTTCTTGATTTCCCTCTCATTCCCCTCTTGCAAGGAATAATATTTTCGGTACAATAGCTATATTATCTTTTTTA
>CAZLQM010000052.1:0-3836 GCA_964561945.1 uncultured Gammaproteobacteria bacterium
TCACGGATACTAATTTACCAATTGTCACTCTGTTTTGTCAAGTGATAGTTTGGGGTAAATTTGAAATATTAAATTAAAAGCTTACTTTGACTTTCAAACCAACTCTTTCTGTAGTTGGGTCTATGTTATTCATAGCATGATAAGTACTTCCCAAATATACACTCTTGTGTCCATATTTATTTCTGATTAAATCAACCATTTTGACTAAACTAATTTTATTTTGTAAATTGTCACCCGACTCCCCTAATTCTAATTGAGTTGAATTGTTTGATATTAGATCATTTAATATAATTCCTGTGGATCTGTACACTAAGTTTTTTCTGTAAATGGATAGAAATAGATGTCGAATCGTAGGAATCAAATCTTGGGGTAAATTGGTTGGCCTGATTAAATTTGTCTGTGCAAAATAACTTTTGAAGTTTGCATTAGGTGCGTGAGTCTTAAGGAAGATAGTTATTTTAATCGTTTGTAAATTATATTTACGGCATTTTTCTAAAGCTCTATCTAAATTGCGAATTAAATATGAAAACAATTTATCAGCATCACTTGTAAATGGATAGAAGGTTCGAGTTTTACTAATTGAATTGTATGTCTCTTTAGGTTTGGAATCTATTTCATATACTCTATTTCCATGTAGCTCCTGATATATGTTTTGAAATGGGACAGAAAACTTTTGTTTGATCCAGTTTGGGGGTTGATTGTAAAAATCATATGCTGTTTTTATATTTCTAGATAACATTATTTTTTGCGTTTGCCAACCTATACCCCAGACGTCTTGAATAGGTACTTGCTCAAGAAATTTTCTAGTATCGTTCGAACTTCTTATCACAGTGATTCCTTTGGGTTTATGCCAACCAGAGGCTATTTTGGCAAGTACTTTGGTCGGGGCAATACCTATGGAAACACCAAGCATCGTTTCGTCCCAAACTTTTTGTTGTAATTCTTGCGCAATTTCTTCCCATGACTGAGATTTCATCTTATCAATACTTGTAACATCGGCAAATGATTCATCAATCGAATACGGTTCAACGTATGGCGTGACTTGCTCCAATATATGTAAAATTTGTTGCGAATACTCTTCATATGATTGATAATTTGAGTTAGCAATAAAGACGGTGGGGAACTGATATTTAAGTTGCCATGTAGGCATTCCTCGTTTCACACCTAATGCTTTGGCTTCATAGGAGACAGCTGTTACGATTCCGCGCTCACCACCAACCACAACGGGCTTCCCTCGCAGATCTGAGTTTGCAGATTGCTCACAGCTAGCAAAAAATGCATCAGCATCCAAGTGTAATATCATATCTGGCGTAAGTATAGAGGGTCCTGTAAAGGGAGCGTCAAGGTCGATTACGTCGAATTCTTTTCCCAGTATTTTATGTATGCTTGTGCCCAAGTTAGTCCAGAATATAGAGAAAAAACAAGACCTGGGAATTTGTCTTTATACCCCCCGTGTCTGAGCCAAAGTGAAATAAATACTTGAAGCGGTTTGATAAATATGTAATAAATTGCTGAATTCCAGTTTAGAGAAACATTTTGTTTAGCTAAATCTTGGGCAAATAATGAAGCGTATCTTGCATTGCGAGTCAAATAACGATCAAAAGTCGGTGAATCAAAATGATGCAATGGATTGTTTAACCAACCAACACGACCATTGACTTGGTATTGCTCGTGAACATGTTTGGCTGGTAAATGAGCAAAACCTTTTTTGAATAATCTAATTACACCATCTGGGTATACTCCGGTGTGTCGCATTGGATAATTAAGAAAATAATTTTGTCGAGGAATGAAAAAGGCTATCATATCACCGGAATCTGCGCCGATTTTGTGATTATCTCGTGTCTCAAGCTGTTGTTGCTGACGAGTAAAAAGTTTTTGATTTTGAGAACTGATAGGCCATTCATTTCGCTGCTGATCGGTTGCTTGAAGAAAACGCTTGATCTCATGAGACAATTCGGAACTAAGTACTTCATCCGCGTCTAATTGCAAAATCCACTTTCCGTTTGCACTGTCATTAGCATGTTGTTTATTAATATGAAAATTTGATTGATTAGGCAAAATTTCTACTTTAGCTCCATATTTTTGGGCAATCTCTACCGTTTTATCAGTTGATTGCCCATCGACAATAACAATCTCATCAGCTAAATCTCGAACTGATTCGAGGCATCTGGCTAAATTAGATTCTTCGTTATAGGTTGCAAGGGTAACTGAAAGTTGATTTTTTTTCATTTAGTTTATTTGAGCAATCCTAAATATAATTCTATCGTATTTATCATATATATTATTGACTATATTGGCTGTGTCAGGAATTTCATCTTGTGTTCCAATAAGCAAAATTTTCTCTTCAGTTTGATTTAATAAATTAAAGTCAATTTTTTGAAATTTATAATTATCGTATTGGCGTACTGTACCAAATCCAAATTTATCCTGTGGAGAAATTTTAGCCTGAGATTGAAACAATTTTGGCGAATATTGAGAATAAAATAAAAATAAAATGTATGGTTGATCATATTGATCCGTAATAATTATTTTATTGTAATCTTGTTTGACCGATTCAACCCATGGGACTAGCTGATTAAATCCATTTTGAGTGGCATCAGGATAATGATATGGCAATAGTAAATAATAATTTACTAGATAACGAGAGAAATCCCAGATATATATGCTTGTGATTCCTAAAACAATTATTGATGCAATGAAATTACCTTTTTTCAGTTTGATTGTAGAAATCAAATTTACAATTCCATATGCAGTAACCAAAGCTAATGGAATTGTCAAACTAAAGGCTCTAACCGCATGCGGAGATTGAAAAGTCAAAGCTGAGGGAATAGGTGACACTAAGAGCCAAAAAACTAATAAGGACCACCTTTTGGGTAATTGTCTTATCAGATACCAAAGTCCGGCCAAAATAAATATGAAATTTACAAATAAAAGTTGTCCAAACTGGGGGACTCGATTTCTCTGAATTGTATCTCCATCGTAAAATAAGAATTTCATCGAAAAATGTTCAACGTAATTTGCAAAAAATTTGTTTGAATAAAGTACCGGTTTGTTATAAGCTAACTTCACCCATATAGAAGTGGGGATTGAATGATCATTGCGTATTTCATTGGATCTCCAGATAGGGCCACTATCTGCAAAAATGCTAACCCCTTGGGCTCTTGATAATCCTGAATTATTTGTAATCTGTAATCCCAAAGGTATACTTGCCAATAGACAGAATCCCATAGCTGAAATAGCAAGAATCCGAGCCTTTAACCAAATTTTTCGATATCTAATTACCCAATAAAGTATAAATAATGGTACCAAAACTCGCATTGAATGATACGTGTATAAAGCTAGGAAATACATCATCAATCCTAAAAATATATATTTCCGCTTCTTGGGTATTATTAGGAAAAAATACGTGCCTAATAATAAAAAAGCCGTTGCAACTTGTGTTTCCCATGCTCCGCGAGAGAAGTGTATATGCCAAGGCATAATTGCAAGAATAAGGCTACTAATTAAACCGATTGTGTCTCTGTGCCTGCTGGTCGCATATATACGTCGAGCCAGAAAATAAATTGTCAAAACACTGATAATTGAAGCAATTAATGAAGGGAATCTAACAGCAAGAGCGTTTAGACCCCAGACTCTGACAAAAGGAATTGTGAGATATACATAAATTCCAGGTTTATAATCATCGAAAGATTTAAATACAAATGGCCAAGAAGTCCCAAATTCATCTTTGCCAGTTTCAATCAATGAATATGCATTGTAACCCAGAGCAGCTTCATCAGCATTTAACTGAGGAATACTTGTAATGTGGTAGGCTCTAATTACAATTGATATGATTA
>CAZLQM010000053.1:0-3770 GCA_964561945.1 uncultured Gammaproteobacteria bacterium
ATGTCTTGTTAGACATTTGGGTATTTAAATATAAATGGTATGACTGTTACAAAAAATTTGATTAAATCTGATTCGGATGAAGCAGATGTTGTTTCTGTGAGTAACTCCGCTGTGCAAACGGGGACTCCTGTTAGAAAAGCTGTTAGTGATGATGATTTGAACCCTCCTCATCCTGCCGAAGTAGATAAATCCACTTATCTAGTTAGAAATCCTCGCCGAGGTGCAATGGTTAAGAGTCCAGTGAGGGGGATGGTCAGGTACGGAAATGATTCAATATCGAGATCGAGTAGGTCAGGAGTTAGCTCTTCTTTGAATAAATCTAATGTATCTGGCGATTCATCTGTCATGGAAGCTGGTTTTGATGGGGTAGTAGACAATAGGATGATTCCAGATGCGGGGTTGCCAACGGAGTATTTGACTGGTGTTTTAGAAATGATGCCAGCTGGGTTTGGTTATTTACGACCGAAGTTCCAACCTTCAGATAGAGATGTATATGTGTCAACTTCGCAGGTACGAAGATTTGGATTAAGACCTGGTGATATGGTGAGTGGTCAAGCGCGAATGCCCAAGGCAAATGAGAGGTATTGGGGATTATTGCGAGTTGAAGAAATAAACGGAGTTAAAGTTGATGAAATTGGAGTGCGAAGGAATTTTGATGATATTGTGAGTGAGTTTCCTGATTCACAAATTGTATTGGAAACAACGAGTGATGTGTTATCAACAAGGATGCTTGATTTGCTTGCTCCAATTGGTAAGGGACAACGTGGATTAATTGTGTCGCCTCCTAAGGCTGGTAAAACATGGTTGTTGAAAGATATTGCTCAAGCAGTTTCTATTAATAATAAAGATATGCATTTGATGGCAATATTGATTGGAGAAAGACCAGAAGAGGTGACATATCTTTCAATGGAGGTTAAGGGTGAGGTTGTGGGATCAAACTTTGATCAGAATCCAGTAGAGCAGGTTAGGTTGGCAGAGTTAGCATTAGAGAGAGCTAAAAGACTGGCAGAAATGGGTAAAGATGTTTTTGTATTGTTAGATTCTATTACTAGACTTGCAAGGGCGTACAATATGGCAGGTCAGGGATCGGGGAGGACAATGTCGGGAGGTTTTGATGCGGGTGCAATATTTCCTGCTAAGAAATTTTTAGGTGCAGCGCGTAAGTTTCAAGGTGGCGGAAGTTTGACAATTGTGGGTACAGCTTTGATAGATACAGGCTCAAGAATGGATGAGTTAATTTATGAGGAGTTTAAGGGAACAGGGAATATGGAAGTTCATTTAGATCGGAAGTTAGCAGAAATGAGGATTTTTCCTTCTATTGATGCTCAAAGATCAGGTACTAGGCAAGAAGAGTTACTTTATAAAAAAGAGCTGTTTCCGAAGGTTGTAGTCATGAGAAGGATGTTGGGGATGTTGGATGCCAATGAAAGGACACAGTTATTAATTGAAAGACTGGGTCGATATAAAACGAATGAGGATTTTTTGAAAAATGTTGAGAAATCTGATTAAGTTTTGAGGTGATATTTGATTTTGGGTAGGTGAGTGTGTTACAAAATACTATTGCTGGGAGTTTTCTCAGTGAATATGAATAGTCATAAAGGTGCTAATGGAAAGATTTGGGGGTCTTCTTCTGGACAGAGGGGAATTAGGACGGAGTTTGGTGAATATACGAGAGTTTGGTTTGGCGTTGTAAGTAAGTGGGTTGAAGGCAAGGGTAAGAAGCTGGAAGATTCTAAGGCGTGGATGGCAATTCGTTTGTATGGACAACGGGGGAAACATGCACGTTCAGTTTCGCATGCAGGGATGGCTGGATTGGCGATGGTGGGGTTGTTGATGGCACCTGTGTTAGCTTCCGGGTATGCTGCATTGTTCCCTGGGCAGGCAATTGATTGGGAGTGGGAACAGTCAAGTAACTTATTGGCAGCAGAAGATAGTACAATGACAACATTGGTATCTGATAAGCCGAGAGATAAAGTTATTGATTATGAAGTTGTTGATGGTGATACATTGAGTGGGATTGCAAAGAAGTTTGGAATAACAGTCGAAACGATTGAGTGGGAAAATGATTTTAACCAAAATACTAAGTTGAAGCCCGGTCAAAAATTAAGAATTTTACCTGTAACTGGGGTGAGGTATAAGGTGAAGAAAGGTGAGACTATTTATTCAATTGCAAAGAAGTTTGAGGCTGAACCTCAGGCGATGGTTGATTTTCCATTTAATAATTTTGCGAATGATGAAACATTTGCGTTGGCTATTGGACAAGAGGTTATTGTGCCTGATGGAGTTATGCCGGCTCCAGTGGAGGCTCCACGTGCTTCTAAACCTAGTACCCCGTCTGTTTCAACTGGAGGCGCTGTTTCGGGATCCGGTCAGTTTGTGTGGCCCGCAGCTGGTAGGTTAACTCAAAATTATTCTTGGTATCATCAGGGTCTTGATATAGCAAATCGAGAAGCGCCTAATATTTTGGCAGCTGATTCTGGTAGAGTGATTGTAGCTGGTTGGCCTGATAATAGTGGATATGGGAATAGAGTGGTGATAGACCATGGTAATGGTCTGGTGACTTTGTATGGACACATGTCGGCTGTTTATGTATCAAATGGTCAGTATGTTAATAGAGGAGAACCAATTGGAAAAATGGGAAGTACTGGTAGGAGTACGGGAACGCATTTGCATTTTGAAATTAGAAAAGGTTCGGCTAGATTAAATCCTTTTCAATATTTGAAGTAATTTTGGGGTATAATAACTTAATTGTTTTGGGCTCGTAGCTCAGTTGGCTAGAGCGCTTGCATGGCATGCAAGAGGCCAGGGGTTCGAATCCCCTCGGGTCCACAATAATAACTAATATATGAGTTTGAGAGAATTTAGATTTCCCCATCAGGGTGATTCAAATAGGGAATTGAGAGGTGGGGTGGTGAGTGCTAGGAAGTTAGATGATAAGACAATTGATAGTGACAGTCGTGATTTTGAATCTGTTAGGGTGGCTGTTTTTCCTGGCTGGGGGGTGAGAATGGAATCTTTGGAGCCTTTGGCACGACGTTTGGCGATGGAACTAGATAAAGATGTTTTGGTAGTAGAGGAGAATTATGGTTTACCAAGACCTCGGGATAATTTAAATGAGAAAGGTGAATATCATATAGGAATTGCGCGATCAGTATTGAGTTTGTTTAAGGATAGGCCAGATGAGTCTTTGATCGTGGCTTATTCAAAAGCTTGTGTGCCTGTAACTCAGGCAATGGAAGGGCAGGCGCATTATTTGGCGTATTTACAAGGACCATTCTTGGATCCACCATTAACTGCTAATCAGTTAACTGCGAGGTTTGTAGCTGAAGGTTTGACAGATTCATTGTCTGTGGAAAATTGGAGTGGATTAGTTGAGTATTCCATGGGGTTGGTACGAGATATTATTTTGAAGCCCAGGTCATTATTTAATGCATTAGAAGATGTTGGATTAATTGCACAGGGGGTGGATAGAGAGTTGATACCTGATAAATCCTTAGCTTTTCAGGCAAGAGATGATAGTTTGTTTCCGTATGATGAAGCTCGTAGGGTATGGGCATCTATCGGGAGAGAAATGGATTTAGTTCCATTGCAAAAAGGAAACTCGAGGCGCGGTCATTTATATCCAATAGTTGAAGGTGAATTTGCAGGACATTTTCTGATCGATCACATGCGTAGACGGTTTGGGGATGAGGCAATATAATTAGCTCTAATTATTTGCAAGGGCCTGTAGCTCAGTTGGTAGAGCGCTGCATTCGCATTGCAGAGGCAAG
>CAZLQM010000054.1:0-3619 GCA_964561945.1 uncultured Gammaproteobacteria bacterium
GAGCTAGATCATCGGTGGTACTGGTGAGATAGGTGATGGTACCGCTATCGGTAAATTTGGAACCACCGTTTCCACTAGTTAGGTCAATCCATTTAAAGCCACCATTTGTTTGGTCATAGGTTAGGTAGTACCCATCAAGAGGAGTGTTTGTGTTAGCAAGATCTTCAGAAAGAATTGTGGAATTGATAATTTCACTACTATCAATTTGATTGCCTAAATTACTGTTAATTGTAAGAGTATCACCTGTGAATGATGTTGATATGCCATTCAATCCTTGAAATGTGATACTGTTGCCCAAATTAAGAGTTATATTTCCAGTGTCAGCAACAGCGTTGATGTAGGGCGTATTGATGTCTATGTTCTTAATTGTTCCGTCGGTGATTTCACTGCTGTCAATACTATTGCCTAGATTTGATGTTAAGTTAATAGCCTTGTTTAGGGTGTCTGTAGTAAGAGAAATTCCTTCATTGGAAGTAAACTTTAGTTTGTCTTGAGCGCCAGCAGTTATAGTTTCATTGTTTACTTCGATAATGCTGAATCCTGATAGAATGTTTTCGTCGAGACTGATTGTTGGAGTTTGACCATCAGTGATTGATATTCCATTGCCTTCTTGAATCCCATAGATGATATTTGGTGCAATAATTTGGCCGTCAGTTAGATCGAGGGTTTGTTCTTTGGCATTGATATTATTGTTGAAGGTAGTTATGCCATTTATGTTGAGCGTGTTGCCAATATTTGCTGGAATATTGATAGAAAAGAGTCCTGCAAAAGATTCTTCTGCTAATACACTACCCGCGGAATTGAGTTGTTCTTGTGTAATTGGTGAATAAGTATTTTGTTCATTATTGGATGATAGGTGTGTGCCATTATTAGTTTTCCAAAAGCCTGTAATTAGCGATAAAACAGTAGCAGCAACAAGTATCAATACTAGTGATGAGGTGATGTGTAATTTGTAACTTGCGGTTTTGGTTGGATGAGAATAAGTTATTGTGTGAGGATTGCCTAGGGATAATGGGTTATCTGCTATTTGTAGATTGTTGGCAGGTAAGAATTTACTATTATTGCTTTTTTGTTCGGCAATTATTTGTTTGTAGTGTTTAGCTTTATTTATTTCTGAGCGGGAAAATAGTCGGTAGCCTGAGTTGTCTCTAATTGAATTTACGGCTCCTTCATTTTCCCATCTGCGTATTGTGGAGGAAGAGACTCCAACCTCAGAGGCGAAGTCATTAATTTTTAGGTATGCAGGATTATTTTTCATTGGCAGTATTTGTCTGGTAGAAGTTTATTTTTTGGCTATGTTATGTATAAGAGTAAGCTTTATATTAATTCAATGTCAATTGTTTAAATGTATGCAAGTTGATATTTTATTTAATTATTATGGTCCGGTTTACTTTCTGATTTTGGTTGATAGTTAATTTGTTTTTTAAAGTTTTTTAGTATTTAACAATTATTTATTATTTTGGATGTGTTTTGTGATATCTTTTGTATTAGTTTAATTTCGTAATGCGGAGATTTTTTGAAGATATATTATGTACAATTCGTAATGCAATTTACTTAATTTATTAACTATTTTGTTGATAATTGGTTTTGTTTTACGCATACTGTTATTATGCGAAGCTTTATTTTAGTTTTTTTGTCTG
Organism: uncultured Gammaproteobacteria bacterium; assembly: GCA_964561945.1. Taxonomy (GTDB): domain Bacteria; phylum Patescibacteriota; class Microgenomatia; order CAYXHB01; family CAYXHB01; genus CAYXHB01. The sequence continues at coordinate 1,641 of CAZLQM010000054.1, forward strand.
TGGTTTTTTTTTCAATGACTTTGTTCGTTGTGAGTGTTGAAGCGGAATCGCTTTCTGGGGTTGCATATAGGGTAGTTGTTGAGGGAGTAGATAGGGTAGATTCAGGAGTATTAATTTCTTTAGTTAACGGTAAATATCAACTAGCTAGTATTTCTAATGAAACAAATCTGGTGGGCGTAATTAATTTGTCACCTCAAATAGAAATAGATACGATTGGGAGCGTGGAGTCTGTGCCACTGGTTAAAAGTGGATTAGCATATGTGAGGGTAAGTAATAAGGACGGAAACATTAAAAAAGGTTCTTCACTGGGCATTTCTGATGTTCCTGGGGTTGCAAGTCTGGCTAAGACTACTCAGTTGACTCTGTTGGGTCAGGCGTTAGAGGATTTTGATGAGGTTGATGGTTTGATTAAGGTGGACATTAATATTAGAAGTAATCCTGGATTTGTAACAAATAGTGATGGTTTAAAAGTTCGAGATGTGGCAAGGGAGAGCTTTTTTGAATTATTTAAGGTGTTTAGAAATGCAAGCCAAGTGCCTGCACCTCAAGCCTTTAAGTTTGTTTTGGCTGGTTTGATACTGTTTGCAGCAGTAATATTTGGATTTTTTACATTCGGGAGAGTTGCACAAAGAGGAGTAGAAGCGATTGGACGCAATCCGTTGGCTAAGAACACTATTTTGGTGGGATTAATTATTAATGTAATAATTTCTGTAGCAGTAATTTTTTCTGGGTTATTAGCTGCCTATTACATTATTCGGTTGTAATTAACTACAATGTATATATGAATTCATCAATATTGTTAATTGTTTTATATAGTTTATTAGTTATTATTGCTGGGTTGCTCAGTTATTGGTTTTTGCGGATGGTGATGTATCGGAGAGATTTGGTTTCAGAACAGTCTGAAGTATCTAAAGAACAAACTAAAATATTAAATGAAGCTCATGCAGTTGCAAAGAAAATTGTAGATCAAGCTGAATTTCAATCAATTGAAATGGGTAAAATGCGTGAGGAATTCGGAATAATATACAAAAAAGAACTAGAAAAAATTGTTAGTAAAGTAATTGAAAGTGAGTTAAATGAGTTGTCAATCCAAGTCAAAGAAGTGCGTGAAAAATATATATGTGCCATCAAGGAAGGTTACGAAGATTATTCTGAGTTATTAACTGAAAATAAAGGCGAAATAATAGAAAGAATGAATAGTTTTGTGGGTGAATATGGTAAAGAAATTAATAGCGTAACGCATGATTTAGTTGCCGAGTTGCGCTCATATAGTGAGAGTGCTAAAAAGAAAGTTGATGAAGATATGGCGGTTTATCGTCAAAATCTAATAAAAGATATTGAAAATCGCGTTGAGTCCTCTGTGAAAGAGATAAGTGTGAAAATTTTTGGTCAATCTTTGTCAAATGAGAATCATGAGGAGTTGGTTCGAAAGGCAATTGAAGCTGCTGATAAAGATGGAGTGTTTAATTAGTATGAATATGGCTAACAATAGTATTATAACTACCAGTTCAGAGGATTTGATTAAGATGTGGGGGGCATATTTGGTGACACTTGATCAGCGGGAACAGTTAATAAAAATAATTGATGACGTTGTTGATGGTTTGTTCGATAGTAATAAAAGTATTTCTTTTGATATATTTCCAGCTCAATTCAGGTTAGGTTTGCCTGATGTAGAATTTCCGTTGAAAGAATATGAAATGGCAGATGTCGTGAGTAAATATCTGGGTGAAATAAAAGATAAGTTATTAGAATTACCATCGGTAGAGTTATTATTGTCATTTTATCCCTCAACGGCGTTTTTGGCTGTAGTCTTGGATCAGATAAGAATGGCTCGTGAAGATCTTTGTCTTATTAAGTATCAGTATGACCCTTATATTTTGGGCGGTGCGGTTATTAAAACTGATGGAGTTATTGCTGATTATTCATTGCGAAAGCTTGTTGATATTATTTGATATATAAATTTATATTTATGAGTAATT
>CAZLQM010000055.1:0-3455 GCA_964561945.1 uncultured Gammaproteobacteria bacterium
AGCAGTTATTGTAAAAGACGGCACTATTTCGGAGGCTATGAAAAATTCTAATTTTAGGGTTTCTCTGGATGAAGTCACTGAAACAGGAGAAATTGTAGTTGTATTGGCGACTCTGTCTGGTAAACTAAGAAAACGTTATATGCGTTTATTTGCGGGTGACAGAGTCAGAATGGAGTTCTCTCCCCATGATTTAACACGAGGCAGAATTATTCAAAAAAATTAAATATATGAAAGTAAGACCATCAGCAAAAAAAATGTGCCCTGAATGTAGGGTCTTGCGACGTGATGGTAAATTGCGAATTATCTGCAAAGCTAATCCTCGTCACAAACAAAGACAAGGATAAAAAATACTTATGCCAAGAATTATAGGTATTGATATACCTGACAACCTAAAAACCCTATACGCCCTCCAAGCTATATATGGTATTGGAGCTACTAAGGTATTAGAAATAATTGAAAAAGCAGATCTCGATCCTGACAAAAGAGCTAGGGATTTGACTGATGAAGAAATTGCCAAAATCCAAAAAGTCTTGGAAACGTACGTGATTCAAGGTGATTTGCGTAGACAAGTAAACCAAAATATTAATCGATTAGTGGCTATTAAATCTTATCGAGGTAAGAGACATCAAGCTGGATTGCCAGCTAGGGGTCAGAGAACCAAAACAAATGCTCGAACTAAGAGAGGCTCAAGAAAGACAGTGGGAGCATTTAAAAAAGATGAGCTAGCCAAAGCTACCAAAAGTTAATAAAATACATCCTTATGGCATCTAAACAAGCAACCAAAAAAACTGAGACAGTCGATACTACAAAAGGTAAGGTTTTTGTAACTTCAACCTTTAACAATACGATCGTGACTATTACAGATATGGTTGGTCACACATTGGCGTGGAGTAGTTCTGGTGCTGCGGGTTTTAAGGGGTCACGGCGTTCAACTCCATTTGCTGCAACAACCGCTGTTGAACAAGTAGCCAGGAAAGCTTTAGGTATGGGTTTACGCGAGGTTGAAGTTTATATTAAAGGTCCTGGTTCTGGACGTGAAGCTTCATTACGAGCGTTAAAATCGGCTGGATTAAAGTTGTTATTGATTGCAGACGTTACGGCGATTCCACACAATGGACCCCGTCAACCTAAGCCAAGACGAGTTTAATAAATTTATAAAATTATATGGCAAGATACACAGGACCAAAGAACAAACTATCTCGAAGAGAAGGTGTGGATTTGATAGCCAAGGGTGTTAAGTTACGAAGATTAAATGTTCCACCTGGAGCTCATGGTCAAAAAATGAGAGGTAAAAAATTATCAAACTATGGTCAGCAACTTCGAGAAAAGCAGAAAATGAAAAGAATGTATGGTGTATTGGAAAAACAATTTTCAAATTACGTGGCTGATGCATTGAAGTCAAAAGGAAATACAGGCGAAAGATTAATTCAATCACTTGAATCAAGACTCGACAATTGCTTATTTCGATCTGGAATAATTAAAACTCGCACAATGGCACGTCAGTTTGTGGTTCATGGCCATGTAAAAGTTAATGATATAAAGGTTGATCGTCCTTCTTACCGTGTTAAACCTGACGACATAATTACACTAAGTGAAAAAGTACTAAGTAATCCTGATGTAATGAAATTAATCAACGTATCAGATAACAACGGAGTCGAATGGATTACAAGGCAATCAGGAGTTTTGAAAATCGCTCGTATACCCCTACAAGAAGATATCAGTGAACCAATAAACATGGCAATGGTGGTTGAGTATTATTCCCGCTAATACTTAGTTGTTGTAGTTTAGATTCAACTCTGATACAATACGACCTTGTCTTAACTATAATTATGATTAACCCAAGCGACATTAATTTTAAACTAAGCGTCCAAGACGAAACAGATACTTACGCTAAAGTGGTAATTGACCCGTTATTACCCGGTTTTGGACAGACGATGGGCAACTCTTTGCGTAGGGTCATGTTGACTTATTTGTCTGGAGCTGCTGTGACTTCCGTTCAGGTTGAGGGTATTCAGCACCAATTTACTACATTAAAGGGAATGAGACAGGATATCGTTGATTTTGTACTAAATCTAAAGCAATTGAATATTGTTTATAGTGGCACTGAGCCGGTTGTTCTGAGTTTGAAAGCTAAAAAAGGTTCAGGTCAAGTGACTGCAAGCCAGATAGATTTGCCATCTGGGGTTGAGATAACTAATCCAGAATTAGTTTTGGCTGACTTATCTACTGGGGACAATTTGGATGCAAAGATTACAGTTGAATCTGGTGTAGGTTACTCACCCGCTGAAGAAAGAAATATTTCTACTGTAGGAGTAATTCCAGTAGATGCGGGTTTCTCCCCAGTTGTCAGAGTGAATTATGAAGTCTTGAGTACTCGCGTAGGAAGACTTACTAACTTTGATAAAGTAGTGTTTGAAATTTGGACTAATGGAACTATGAAAGCAATAGACGCTGTTTTGAAATCGGCAGAACTTTTGGAAAAATATTTTGCGCATGTGAGTGAGCCTACGGAAGAAGATGAGAACACAAGTGCACAAGTAGAAGACATAAATGATGGAACTCCTCGAGAATCGCTACAGTTAACTGTTGAGGAATTGGAACTACCTACTCGAATCGCAAATGCACTTCGTAAATCTGGACTAGGAACCGTCAAGGATCTTCTATCTGCTTCTCAAGAAGATATTATGAAAGTCAAAAATTTGGGTGGGAAGTCAATTAATATAATTCAGGACGCTCTAAAAGCTAAAGGAATTGATTTTGCTTAATTTGGCTTCTTATTTACAAACATGTTTTTGAGCAAATATATAAATATATGCGGCATCTCGTTTCGAAACCTAAACTCAGTCGTACACGCAATCAACGTCATGCGTTGGTAAAGAATTTGTTGTCTGATTTTTTCATTCAAGAGGCGATTGTGACTACGGTAGCTAAAGCAAAATTTATCAAGCCTCAGGTCGAAAACAGTATTACGATTGCAAAAAAAGGCACCCTCGCATCACATAGGCAATTGGTAAAAATGATAGGTAGCAATCGAGCGGTTCAAAGCTTGATTAACAAAATTGCACCAGCCTTTACCAGAACTTCTGGGTATACAAGATTAACCCCTGTTGCTCTTCGGAGAGGTGATAATACATTGATGGTGAAGTTGTCATTAATTGAAAAGGATCAAGAAGTTGTAGCTAAGATTAAAACTGTTAAGGAAAAATCTAGAAAAGGAAATAAAAAGGAAATAAAGAAAGTTGTAAGTACGAAAGCCAAAACTAATACTAAGTCTGTGAATAAAAAGAGTAGTGTTAAAACTGTTAAAGCTACCAAAATTAATAAGAAAAAATAATATATGAATATTGCACGTAAATGGCACTTAATAGATGCCAGCCAACATACTCTGGGTCGAGTCGCTACCAAAATCTCAATGCTCTTACAGGGAAAGCATAAAAGTGACTTTGTGAAAAATG
>CAZLQM010000056.1:0-3437 GCA_964561945.1 uncultured Gammaproteobacteria bacterium
TATGTTTACAGAAGGATTTATTCCAACAGGGCTGTAAGCGTTTGTCCGTCAGTCGCCGCTGGTACTTGGGGGTTTTTTGTGGTTAGATTGTGGGGATGGAGTCAATTAATGGTAATGATGGTTTTGAAAAACACGAAAATTTAGAAAATACTTATACCCTCTATTTTGGTAGGGATAGGGAATGGTCAGCAGAGGTTGAGTTGTTAGAAGAAATTGGAAGGGGGAATTTTTCTTCTGCACATAAGGCTAGGGTCAGAGGTCCGAGCGGGGTTGATAGTGATATGGTAATTAAGAGAGTATTGCCAGATTTATGTGCTGATTATTTCCCTAGTTATGAACAATTTTTGGTAGAAATGGGTCCATATTGTCCAACTTATGAAGTATGTACGGATTTGAATAGGAGAATGAAACGGAATGAAATTTTATATAAGGAGGCTAATGGTTATCGTCTTGCAAAATCGGCTGGTTTGAAAGTGTTTCCGTATTGTGCTTTGGGGGTTAGAAATGACGAGGAAGTCGAGCTCGTAGTTACCTCAGGATTTACTGAAGATGTGATTTGTTTGGGGGATAAAGGTGAAAATTCACGATTAGATTATTTTGATATTCCTAAGATGGAGGGGATCGAAAATATGGCTACGTTTGCATATAGTATTTTTGATCAAGCTGTCAAGGCTAGTCGCAATGGTTTGCAATTAGATGCAGATACATTCTTTTTTTTATTTGATAAAACGAAGCCAAGTGAAATTGATTTTGTATTGGGTGATTTGGGAAATATAAAGGTTTCGGATATGGGTTTGGTTGAATCAGAAAATGATTTGTTTGGTGATAATGTCAAAGGAATTACAAGAGCAGTTACTAATTTTGTAAATCGGAATGTTGCAGAAGGGCAAAGAAGTAAAATTATTAAGGAGTTGTCAGATTTGTTTGGTATCTATGAAAAGAAATACTCTTATGAGTTTGATAAGAGGAGGACTTGAAAGAAAGGGTTTATGTGAGATAGATTGGGAGGATTATCTATGAAGATATTTATGTTTAGTAATTTGAGGCCTTAGACTTATAATTTTACTCAATTTTGTGTTACTATATACGTTTGAAGGAGTTAAGATTTAGATTTATAGTATGGATAAAGAAAAAGAAAATTATCATATTCTTTCTTGGGGAGAGAATTATCCTGAGATTGTCCCTAGTAGGAATGAGGTTATTCGATTGTTAGTAGAGAATCCCAGATCAGAACAGCAGTTAAATAGAACAAAATTAGTTGATGTAAGGGTTGAATATGTAAATGAGATGGGAGCTAGATATGTAAGGGTACGAGGTTGGATTGGAACAGATGGCGGTGAATGTTTAGCTATATCGAAGTTTGAACATAGTCAAAACTATGAAATTGGAACTGCGATTGGAGATTTGACTATATATAGATCTTGAATTTAATTTGAGTAAAGTGCGTCGCGCTTTTTCTTCCATTCTTCGAAAGATAGTCCATGGTTAAGATGGTAAATTCGTGAGACTATTTGTTCGAATTCTTCGTCGGTTGTAGAAGGACGATCTGATGATGGAATATATAGCAGTTTACCCTCCTTGAGGGATTGGGCCATGGTATGAAAATCTTGTCTAATTCGAATTGATTTTTTGTCTGGTTCTAATTTGCTGGAGTTTGGATTATGGGGAGGTGTGCTGAGGATATTACGTCCGATACGACTGAGTCTTGTTGCTTCTTTGCCTTGAGATTCTATAATTTCTGGCCAATATGGTTCTCTGTCTCCGATGCCACGGCCGAGTGCAGTTTGCGCGTCGTACCAGACAGGAACCCATTCGATAGAATATTGGATGTTACCATCTACAGGCATTCCATTGTTAAGTGCTTTTCTTGGTGGAGTGGCCCAATATTGACCGCTGAATGTGGCTTCGGGTATTGCCATGGCAAGTAATCTTTTAGCAATTTCTAGGGTCATGCCACTTGATTTAACTTCATCGAGGATCATAACGTGTTGTCCATCCAAACTAGTCGGATGTTTCCATGCTTCTTCAAGATTGTTTTCGGTAATGGGGTAGGTAGAGAATAGAGCTCTTATACGTGTGATTTTTTGTGGGTTAATTTTTGAGAAATCAAGTTCTTGTTCTGTTGCATCTTGAATATGTTGCTTAGGAACTCCCATCATGCGCAGCCAATCTTCTTTGTCTATGTTAATAAATTTGGTGGATGGAGCCTGGGGTATTTGGTTGTCTTCGAATTTAGTCCCTGGTTGTCTAGCAAGTTGTTCCCATAGTTCATTGACTAGCCATGAGATCGGTCTACCTGATTTATCTAGATAGAGAACTGTTTGGGGTGGTGGCAGGTCTTTTGTTTCCTCAGTTATATTTTCATTTGGGTTGTATGAGTAAATCGTTTGTTTAGTAAGCGGAATTGTGCCATCAAGTTTACCAATAAGCCCATCTGTGCATTGAAGGTATGTTGAAAGAAGCTTTTGATTTTCTTTTTTGTCGAGGGGATTTTCTGCATGTAGTTCTTGATATTGGAATTCTTGTTCGGTCATAGGATTAATTAAATAATATCACTAGTTTTTGAATTTGAGTTGATTTTATTAAATTAGTTGATTTAATAGTTGGCAATTTTTAGAATATATTTTTGATAGTAGTTTAAGTATGTAAAACGTGTGTAATATGGTTTTATGAGTTCTAAAGTTTTATTGATTGTGAATGATGGTTGGGGGATGGCTGATCTAGGACCGGGTAATTATTTGGAACAGGCAAATACGCCTTTTTTTGATGATATTTGGAGTAGATATCCTCATGCTGCTAATCAATCAAGTGGAAATGCGGTGGGGATTCCAGAGGGAAGTCAGGGAAATTCTGAAGTAGGTCATTTGCATTTGGGGGCTGGCAGGGTTGTTTGGCAGATGTATGAACTTATAAATCGAGAGATTAAAGATCGAAGTTTTTTTGGTAATTCTGTTTTAGATGAAGCTTTTGATCATGCTAAGGGACATACTTTACATTTAATTGGTTTATGTTCTGATGGAGGAATTCATTCTCATATTAATCATTTGTTTGCGTTATTAGAATTGGCTAAGCAAAAAGGATTAAGTGATGTAGTCATACATTTCGTAGCTGATGGGCGAGATGTCCCTGAAAAATCTGCACTTGGATATATTGATCAGATTCAGGCAAAGATAAATGAACTTGGGATTGGAAGAATTGTGAGCGTGGTTGGAAGGTATTTTGCTATGGATCGAGATTTGAATTGGGGGAGAACTAAGAACGCGTATGATTTGATGGTTAGTGGGCAAGGTCACAAGGTTGAGTCTGCTCAAGAGGCAGTTAATCGAGCTTATGAACGGGGTGATGCAACGGATTATTATATTGAGCCAAGTGTGATCGGTGATTATCAGGGAGCAAAGGATGGAGATGTGGTTTGGTTTTTTAATTTTCGGACTGAT
>CAZLQM010000057.1:0-3180 GCA_964561945.1 uncultured Gammaproteobacteria bacterium
TATTTTTTTTACATATTAATATATTGATTGAGAATCCAATATGAAATAAATCCTAAATAGATAGAAAATAATATAAATCCTTCTTTGCGACTAATAGTATTTTTGGATCTAGAAAATAGATAAAAGGCGACGATACCTGTAATTAGAAATATTAGATTAACAGAAAAACGGCTGGTAGTGACAACTTCGCCTTCATTGATTAGTGACAAAAATCCAAAGAGGAGAGTGTTCGTGGCTGCTGAGCCGAGATAGTTGCCAAAAGCAATGTCTTTCTTGCCACTAATAACGCTTTTGATGGCGATTGAAAGTTCGGGGAGATTGGTGCCGACAGAAAGGACGATGACGCTGATGATGATTGGAGATACGTTGATAACTTGGGAGAAGAAAAGAGTTTGGTTAAGGATAAATTGACTGGATACGAAAACTATAATTACACCCAACAGAACTGTAAGGAGATCTTTGAGGCTGTAAGCTTTGGCTTTGATAAGATGTTTGCCAAATCGTAGGAAACCGCGGTGGCTTTGCATGAGGAAGAAAAGTATTGTGTATATGCCAATTAGAACTAAGGCTTCAACGTGGGTTATTCGTCGGTCACTGATGAGAAGTGAAGGGGTGATGCAAACGAAGAGAATGGCAAGCATAGAGGTTTGGGAGAGTTGGTGTTTAAGTCGAATTCCATTGCCTAAGATAGCTAGGAGAGGAATAATGAGGAGGAAAATAACGATTATTCCACCGATCAAATTACCAACAAAAATTTCTGGGTCATTGGAAGTTATTGAGGTTAGACCTAGGGCAAATTCTGGAATTGAAGTCATGAGTCCAAGGATAAAAAAAGATGCGCTGAAATTAGATATCCGTAATTTGCGGGAGAATTTGGTGATAGATTCGACAATTAAGTTAGCGCCGAACCAAATAGAATAGAAAGCACAAAAATATATTATTCCATGAATTAAGTAGGACATTGATATAAGTGTAACTGGGAAGAATTCTTTTATCTACTGGATTAATTTAGAGCGTGTGACGAAGTTGATCAAGGGTGAGTTTTTGTTCTTTAGGTGTATGGATGAAGTTATTCTTTACATCTGTTATTAGCCAGTCTTTGATTTCTAATGGATATAAAAGCATTTGATTTAATTGATTAATCGGGATCCATAATGGTTGGTAGAAGTTTTTGTCATCTTTGGACATTTTTAATTTTTCGTCACTGTTTTGACTTAGCTGGGGTTCGCCTGAAACATAATTGCATAGATAGAAGTATTGATTTCCGTCTTGGTAATAATCATGATGATAGAGGAGCTTGTTGATTGTGACATTAAGGGTTGTTTCTTCGAGGACTTCGCGGAGGACTGCATTCTCAATTGTCTCATTGGGTTCGACTCCACCACCTGGAAAAACGTAATATTCATGACCGTTATTAATTCGATGCATCAGAAGTATTTTGTTTTGATGGATGACAATGGCTACTGCACGTGTGCGAGGACTCATAGTTTAAAGTTTAGCAGAATGGTTGTTTTAGAATCTAATCTTCTATACCTCGGGGCATATTTACTTATGAATGTGTTAATTCGGGGCTAGTGTCTGAACTTCGAAGTTTGTGGCTTAAAATAAGCTTATTTGATGTTGGGAAAATCCAACATTTCTTAAATCCTTCACCGAAGGGGTTATATATTATTACTCAATAACTGTATTGTTAATTACCTCGTACTGGGCATGTAGGTAAGAGTTTTTTAAAACTTCACATTTGATTAGTTTAAGTGCTTTTATTTTTTTCAAATCATCTTCGGTATGTAAAGATTCTCCATCAATAAGAGATTGCGTATTCTTTCCGCCGATTAAACACGGTGCAATAACAATTGATACTTTATCAATTAACCCTAATCTCAATAAGATTGCGTTTAACGTACCGCCTGTTTGTATAGTTATGTTTTCAATTTTAAAATCTTCCTTAAATCTTCGGAATACATCAATAAAATCTACTTCTCCTTCATAGAGCAGTATGTGCATGGTTGGATACTGGTCTTTTAATTCAAATGCAGGATGTTCTTTATTGGTAGTTATTAAATAGAAGTTCTCCGACCTTGTGGCGAAGTATTCCGTGCCTTGTCTATCGAGATGTGGCTTGTTATCTACAATCACAAAGCTGACGTCATCCCTATCCTTGTCCCATGTTTTCTGATTTACTCCAACTTTTGCTTGCACTTTACCAGAGTTAAACGAAACCCTGTCTGTATATTTCTCCAAATCATAATACTGGTGTAGTCCTTCTTTGATACCTGCAATCCGTGGGAAGTCCTTATCAACATCAAGTTCATTCACATCACCAGTTGATATTTTCCCATCAAGTGATGAAAGCATAAATAGTGTGTTTATAGGTCTGCTTGTCATTTGTTAGATTATAGCAAGGATAAAGATTTGTATGATCGGAGTTTGCAGGGCCTTAGTAAGTGAACTTTGAACAGTTTGGAATAAAATTGACTATAATTGGTAAATAACAGTTAAAGACTTCTTTGCACCGAATGCTCAAATTGCAGTTTCATTGTCAAAGTATTGATACATCTCTATATCGCCATCTACTTCTTGGGCTAAATTCAATGCTTCTCTGGGGGATTTATTTTTTATTGCCAGATAATAATAGAAGTTAATCAAAAAAAGTAATGAGGCTGAACCATCTGGATAATCCTTGGGGGCAATATAGTAGCTTGCTCCATTACTCAAAAATACTTGAGTAAATGCTTTCGTACCTTGTTGTACATCCGGTATTAACGACTAGTGATTTATTTAATTTCAAAAAATCATTAAGATTATTTGGTGTAAGTATTTTGTTGTAGGGTTGTTCTTTCGCAACTTCTTCAACAAGCTCTGGCAAAACAATTCCTTCATCGATTCCATGGCACATTATTAAGATATTTGTTTATTCCCATTTAATAACTCGACTAAATCTTTTGACTTAGAAATAAAATGAAGATTTACATTAAACCCTAAATACTCTAAAGCAGACCTGACTGCTAATGCTTCTAAGTCATCTTCAATATCAATAATGTCAATTGTTTTATTACCCATCTATTGCAATTATATCAATAAATGAGATAGAGAGTTCAGTGCGTGTTTGCAGGGGCGGAAGGATTCGAACCTTCATGAGCGGTTTTGGAGACCGCCATCCTACCATTGAATGACGCCCCT
>CAZLQM010000058.1:0-3025 GCA_964561945.1 uncultured Gammaproteobacteria bacterium
TTATCAGGGAGCAAAGGATGGAGATGTGGTTTGGTTTTTTAATTTTCGGACTGATAGACCTAGGCAATTAACTAGAGCTTTGAGTGATGCTAGTTTTGATGGATTTGATAGAGTTAAATTTCCATATTTACAGGTTTATATGATGACTCGCTATGATGAGACATTTCCCAATAAATATGCATTTGATGAGCCAGTAGTTGAGTCATGTTTGTCAAAAGTGTTGGCTGATAAGGACTTGAAACAGTTAAAAGTGTGTGAGTCAGATAAAAAACCTCATGTGACTTACTTTTTTAATTCCCAAATCGAAACTCCTTTTATGGGTGAAGATCGGGTTGTTGTGCCATCACCCAAGGTTCCATCATATGATCAGACTCCAGAAATGTCAGCATATGAGATTAGAGATAAAACAGTAGAAGCTTTAGAAAAAGGAGAATATAATTTTATATTGGTGAATTTTGCTAATGCTGATTTGGTGGGACATTCAACAAATAGGGAGGCAATTATAAAAGCTGTTGAGGTAGTGGATATTTGTAATAGAGAAGTTATTAATAAAGCTTTGGAGTGTGGATATACAACAATTTTAACATCAGATCATGGTAATGCAGAAGAAAAGCTGTATCAGGATGGTAGTCCTAAACCGTCTCATACAACTAATCCGGTCCCGGTAATTTTGATTAGTAGTGATGAAGATTTGCAAAGAGTTACTCTTAGAAACGGAGGAGCAATTGATGTTGCTCCGACAGTTTTGGAATTGTTGGGGATTGATAAACCTAGTGATATGACTGGAGTAAGTCTGATAAATCGGCAATAGTATTTTTAGATGTTTTTGAGTTATTTATTTACTCACAAATCTAAGTTCAAAATTAGAAATATTTGTAAATAAGCTTGAATTAGATTTTTTTTGAAAATACGGTTAACAAAGTGGGGGAGTGATGATATATTTCGAATAAAAATTAGATTTGGTGATGGTATATATTTAGTTTATTGTGTAATTTTGAACTTGAGAGTCTAGTATATTATTTGTTTGGTACTTTTAGAAAGTAATGAGTAGTTTGTTTCTTGTTATAGGGATAAATTGAAATTTAACAAATGTAAGCAGGGGAGGTTATGAAGTGATAAGGAAAAATATCATTTTTGATGTATTGAGTTGTGTTTAATGAAATATTTACTTGTGGAATTTGTGAGATTGATATACGGTGTGAGTATGGCATCCAAAAATCGAGATACATTGTTTGTGTGCAATGAATGTGGCAATGAATTTGCTAAATGGCAAGGAACGTGCTCAGCTTGCGGAGCTTGGAATAGTCTTAAAGAAACAGAATCAATAATAAGAGTTGGTAGAGGAAAGAGTAAATCTGTAACTAGTGCAAAGAAGATAGAAGTAGTTTTGGCAGATAAAATTTCAAATCAGTCAAACTTGCGAGTTAGTAGTGGAATTTCTGAGTTAGATCGAGTTTTGGGCGAAGATATGTCCGGTGGGGGTAAAGGAATTGTGCCTGGATCAGCGATTTTATTGGCGGGTGAACCTGGGATTGGTAAAAGTACGTTATTATCGCAGTTATCTTTGAGCTTGGGAGAGATAGGAGATGTATTGTATGTGTCAGGAGAGGAATCTGTTAATCAAATTGGAATGAGGTTACAAAGATTAGCTAGAGGTAGGGAAAGCGTAGGGATTAAATCGATTAGCCTGGTGACTACTGATAGTGTGAGTGCAATTGAAGAGTTAATCAATAAAAAGGCATGGAAATTAGTAACCATTGACTCGATTCAAACGGTTGGATGCGAAGATGTTGATGGAGCGGTGGGAAGCGTGTCGCAAGTAAGAGAATCGTCGGCGCGATTGATAAGTGTTGCTAAAAACAACTCTATACCAATAGTGTTAGTTGGGCATGTGACTAAAGACGGGACAATTGCTGGACCAAGATTATTAGAACACATGGTGGATGTAGTGTTGTGGTTCGAAGGTGATAGAAGCCAGGGTCTGAGATTATTGCGTGGTGTTAAGAATAGATTTGGGACTACTAATGAAATTGGGGTTTTTATGATGGAATCTGCAGGATTAGTTTCTGTCGACAATCCATCGGCACTATTTATCTCTGAGCGACAAGAATCAGCTTCTGGCACAGTGGTCACGGCTGTGCTAGAAGGAACAAGAGTTTTATTGGTTGAAATTCAAGCGTTGGTTGCGAATTCTGAGCTACCAATGCCAAGACGAGTGGCAAGTGGGTTTGACTATAATCGCCTACAAACATTAATTGCAGTATTGAGTAAACGTATGAGGTTATCTCTTGGAACTATGGATATATTTGTAAATGTTGTGGGAGGTTTGAAGATAAATGATACTGCAGTTGATGCTGCAATTTGTAGTGCCATTGCATCAGCATATTATGATAAAAGCTTGAAAAAGAATCTGATTGTATTTGGTGAGGTTGGTCTTTTGGGGGAGGTTAGGATGGTTAGAGATTATGATTTGCGAATAAGAGAAGCCAAACGGATGGGTTATAACTCAATCGCAGCTCCAAGAGTGAGGAACATTGGGGATAGTGGTAAGAATAATGGGGAGAATAGTTTGCGTGATATATTTGAAGTGGCTGGTTTGAGCAAGTAGAGGGAGTCGACAGCAAGTTTTGAAAAGTTTTCCACAAAGGGTTGTTTTGGTGTATATTGATTGATATCTGAACCTATTTGGTAATTAAATTTAATTATAGGGCTGTATAAAATTTGAGTATTAATTTCTATAGGATTGACATTGGTTGTATGTTTTGTTATATTATATTTATATGCGGAAACTGCTATCTGTGTTGGGCGTTAGGAAGAGTGATTGGATTCAAAAACCTGTAAAGCGCGTTTTTGATATGAAGAAGGTTAAAGTTTTGGATAGTAGGTTCTCTACTCGTAAGCAATTTGAGTTAATGGCACGCCTTGGACAGTTGTCCGGAGTGATGACAAAAAGCACTTTCTAATTTCATCAAAAAAAGAGCATTCCTATCGTAGTTCCCGGGGGCGAGAATCTCGAATAGTAATG
>CAZLQM010000059.1:0-2885 GCA_964561945.1 uncultured Gammaproteobacteria bacterium
CTTACGTATGGACCTTTTTTTGATGAACGTGACATATATTATTTGCTTATTTTAGAATTTCTTTTTTGTACAATAAATGAATTTGAATGTTTACGTGGATTCCTGGTTTTCTTACCGAGAGCTTTCTTGCCCCATGGTGTCTTAGGTGATTTCATACCAATACCAGATCGACCTTCTCCTCCTCCGTGAGGATGAGATCCCGGATGTTGAGCAACTCCCCGAACAGTGGGACGTTTCCCCATCAAACGGCTACGACCAGCTTTACCGATTGTGACATTTTTCCAAGCAGGATTAGAAACTTGTCCGATGGTTGCAAGACACGTAGGAGTGATTCTCCGTACTTCACCAGACGACAATTTTACCAGAATCATTGATTCTTCTCTACCTTGAACAATAATAGCAGTTCCAGCACTTCTTCCCAGTTGCCCGCCCTTACCAGGAGTTAGTTCTACACAGTGTACGAATGTTCCCACAGGAATCTTCGACAATGGCAAAGCATTGCCAGGTTCATATGTTGCAGACTCTCCCGACATAATTACCTGGTCAATTTCCAATCCTTCTGGAGCCAAAATATATCGTTTATCTCCATCTTTATATTGAATCAAAGCTATATTTGCTGTTCTATTTGGATCATACTCAATTGACATTACTGTTCCAGGAACTCCAAATTTATTCCGTTTCCAATCTATTAATCGTAATAATCTTTTCTGTCGACCGCCTTGATGGCGAGTTGTAATTACTCCCTGAGTATTACGCCCAGAATGCTTTTTATTAATTTGAGTTAAGCTTTTAACCCGCTTGGACTTAGTTAAGTGTCTATTGTCAAGCTTAGTAGAAAACCTACCGCCTGGAGTTGATGCTTTGATTAATTGTGCCATATTTTATTTTTTTGTATCCTTGGTATCTTCTATCGAGAACCATTGCTGAAATAAACCTATGTGTTTACCTTTAGGGAAAAGCATAATTGCTTTCTTGCCATCCATTGGACGTACGACTTTCCTTGTATTTCTAACTCGATGAGCTTTAGATCGCAATGTAATAGTTCTAACGTTTTCAGGATTTACTCCAAAAAATAATTTACAAGCTTCAGCAATCTGTCTTTTGGTTGCCAAACGATTAACTACAAAAGTGAATTTATTATTATGAGCATCGAGCAAAGACTTTTCTGTAATCACTGGTTTGATAATTATATTTTTGAGTTCCATATTATTTAGTTGCTTTTAAATTTTTCTTAGTAACATCTTTAGACTTAATGGATTTTTTTGCTGTTTTTTCAACCTTAACTACCTTTTTTGATTCAGCCTTAACTACAGACTTAGTTTCTTTCTTAACTGATTCTTTAGTGGCTTTGCTTGCACCTATCTTAGTTTCTAACTTACTTATAGTATTTTTCTTTTTATTTCCGAGATAAATGCTTACAAGCTTCCCGACAGTTTCTTTATCAATTACAAGAGTTCCACCATTGAGAATACGATATGTGTTTAACATATGAGCTCGCATAAGTTTTGATTTATCCAAATTTCTCCATGCACGAACTAGATTGTTAGTTGGCTCATCAATAATTAATGATGACTTGTCTTCGTTAAGCGATAAATTAGCTAAAATTTTGGCGGCTCTATTAGTTTTACCTTCAATCTTATTCACACCATCAATTACAATAATCTTGTCCTCCAAAACTTTTTGGCTTAAAGCTGATGCTAATGCTTTTTGTTTCATAACTCGAGACATACCCAGACTGTAATCTTGGACTCCGCTAGGACCATGAGAAATACCTCCACCTACAAACAATGGAGCAGACTGTGCTCCGTGACGTGCCCGTCCTGTACCTTTTTGTTTGTACCATTTACGAGTTGTTGCACTTACTTCGCTCCTTGTTTTGGTTTTAGCTGTACCCTGTCTTTGATTATTCAAAAAGACTCTAATCGCTTGAGCCAAAAGTACAGTATTTACTTCAACACCAAAAAGTTCATCTGGCAATTTCATCGTGCCAGTCTTTTTCCCATCAATGTCAATGATATTTATATTTGCCATATTATGCTTCTATATTTTTGTTTACAACTTCAGAATTTTCACTTGGGTCAACTATTTTAATTTCCAAAGATGGAATTGAGATAAAGTTTTTCTTAACGCCTGTTTTTTTTAAATAAACCACGGAACCATTTGCTCCAGGCAACGACCCGCTCACAATTACTTCTTGAGTTTCATTATTAACCCCCAAAACTACTAAGTTAGAAACGGTCTTCTTATCCGTTCCCATTTTCCCGCCCATTTTCTTACCCTTAAAAACACGACCCATTGTAGTTCCCATCCCAATCGAGCCAGGTGCTCGATGTCTATCTGATTGTCCATGAGTTTTAGGCCCGCCATGGAATCCCCATCTTTTGACCACTCCCGCAAATCCTTTTCCTTTAGTCACCCCTTGGACATCAACGACATCTCCGGGGTTTAATACATCTATTATTGTTTGTTGTCCCAATTTCACATCTTCACTCAATTCAGAAGTACGAAATTCTACATATCTAGTTAAAGGTTCATTAATTTCAAGATTAGCAATAATTTTTGCCTGAGCTTTATTTATATGTTTACCTTGACTATATCCTAGTTGTACATTTTTCTCTTCTTTAATAGGTACAATTTTAGTTATCCAAGATGGAATGATTTTAATTTTAGTCGCAGCAACTCTCACCCCATCGCTGTTATATACGTGGGTCATATTTGATTTGGTTCCAATTAAGTGGGGAAACATAGAATTAATATAATTCTGCCTATAGTTCACAAATGAAGAAAACAAAACCTTCCTCAAGTAATAGACGCTATATTACTTAGTCTTGGAAGCAGTATTTGTTTGTGAAAAATCATTTGTAGAAACAGCAGATTCTTAATTT
>CAZLQM010000060.1:0-2639 GCA_964561945.1 uncultured Gammaproteobacteria bacterium
TGGATGATGGCATGATGGGTATGTAGACTTTACTAAATACTTCAATAGATGAAAGCATATGGACATCGAAACAAAATCTCATCTTATAAACCGTGGTCTAGATTTTCTCAATCAAGAGGGTCGTTTGCCTGATAAGTTTGTGTTAGTTAATCTTGAACCCGATACATACAATATTTGGATGAATTTAGATCCTGCCAATCGCCGTAGAATTGAAACAACCATAGAAACTCCCTGTGTTGAGGACGTTAATGGTTCAACTGAGTCACAGCAAGATTTATTAAGTACATTTATATCTAGGGTCAAAGAGTTGCAACCAAACTTTGTTGTTACTACTGATTTCGGATCTCTACCAAATTGGAACTCCAGAGAATTATTCCGTCAACGTGTAGCAACTCATCTCCCTCATAATACTAATATGATAGTTGTCGGAGAGCCTGCGATTCCAACAGGTCGCAATTTATGGCATGACGGTTTGCCAGTTAGAGCAATTTATACGCCAGAAGTCCCTCAAGCCAATCAAGTTACTATTATTCCCCGCCAATCAATATACGCAGCAGATCCATATAGATTAGTTTCTGCAGTTTCAAACTTCAATAAATCGATTTAAATATATCTTTAAAAATATAGAGGATAAATAACTTTAATTATTTTTTATCGTATCCTCCGAAGCTATATTTGACCACTTCAGCCAATTTAAAAAATCCTATCGCAAAAAAGAAGGATAATAAAATGTAAGTTGAAGTCATATGAACTATTCCATATTTCTTAAACCTTCGATCTGATACATACAAGATAATTTTCCATGCCACAATAAATTTACCTTTCATTGATGCCCTGCGGATAAATTCAATATCATCATATACGAAGTGACCTTTGAATCCTCCAGCTCTATTAAATAATTTTTTTGTTACCACGATTCCACTACCACCACCGCTTGGCATGATCTTTTGAGTTAACCAAAACAAACCATTAATGATTTTGAAAGTAATCTTTTCAGCCTTTGTCCCTGGAAATGGCACATACTGCGGACAAAGAAGCTCAGCCTTGGTTTTATTCATTTCTACCAGACACTGATTAATATAATCTTTTGGGATTTTGACATCCGCATCAAAGAAAAACAAAACATCTCCAGTAGCCAACTTCCCTCCAATATTTCTTTGCCCACCGACTGGAGGATGATGCAAGATCAATTTGCAACCGTACTTCCTTGCAATATCGGCGGTCCTATCTACAGATCCAGCATCAATCACTAGAATCTCATCAACTTTATGAGTTTGAGCCAATAAACTATCTAGTACTCGCGGTAAATATTTCTCCTCGTTCAATGTAACAATCACAGCAGATGTTTTCATTTTATTTAATTGTACACAGAATAGTTCATTCAATAAATTACT
Organism: uncultured Gammaproteobacteria bacterium; assembly: GCA_964561945.1. Classification (GTDB taxonomy): domain Bacteria; phylum Patescibacteriota; class Microgenomatia; order CAYXHB01; family CAYXHB01; genus CAYXHB01. The sequence goes on from CAZLQM010000060.1 coordinate 1,395, forward strand.
TTTATTTTTCCAATTAGTTGTGATTAATTAACTGATACAATCATTTGATGGCAAATTTGAATTTACTAGTTGCGTTTATTGCTGGATTTGTTACATTTTTTGCTTCATGCCTTGCACCTTTGACCCCAGCTTTTATTGCTTTTTTGGCTGGCACAACACCTAAGAGTTTTCATTCAAAGTCGAGATTGTTTTTCCCAACTGTATTTTTCGTTATTGGTTTTATATTGATATTTTTCATTTTCGGATTAACGGCAGGAACTATTGGCAACAAATTCAATAACTACCGACATATCGGTAATTTGATCGGTGGAATATTTCTAGTCATTTTTGGAGTATATGTGTCTGGAGTAATCAAAATACCAATTTTTTCGCAAGAATTTCGTTTACCTAGATTTTTTCACACAAACAATTTATTCCTAAATGCATTCTTTTTTGGAATCACTTTTGGGTTTGCTTGGACACCTTGTGTTGGACCTGTATTAGGCTCAATTCTGTTACTTGCCACCAATAGTCCATCACAAGCAATTCCTTTGTTATTAGCCTTCGGAACAGGTCTGTCAGTTCCATATTTACTGCTAGCATTAGGTTTTACCTCGATATCACGTCTTTATATGAAATCAGGCAAAGTAGGTCGAGTTTTCCAAATAATCAGCGCTGTCATTCTAGTTTTGATGGGAATCAGTTTAATTACGGGTAAAGTTTCTTTGATTACAATTTTGGTTAGCCGTTTGCTAGATTTACCAACATTAACTATCTAATAACACCTAATCTTCCTCATTCTTCACTTCAACACACCATTTCCTTCTTTTGGATTTTCCACTTTTCTTGCAAGATAGTTGTCTTTCTTTCCATTCCCCCGCGCGTTGATAACACAGTATTTTTTCTGCTTGCTCTGACTTCCTAACTTTCCCAAGAGGGTAAGTGTATCTCTCTACATCTTAATCTCAATCCCTACACCAGCCGGCATCTCCAGATGAGACAATGAATCAATGGTCTTAGGAGAAGGATTGACAATATCAATAATTCTCTTGTGGACTAATACTTGGAAATGATCTCTAGCATCCTTATCTGTATGAGGAGAAGTATTCACCGCATATAGTTTCCTAGAAGTAGGCAAAGGCACAGGGCCAATCACTTGAGCCCCTGATGCTAGAGCTGACTCAAGGATCTTGCCAGAAGCTTCATCAATCACTCGATGATCATAAGCCTTGAGTTTAACTCTGATAGTGAATTTAGCTGCTTGTG
>CAZLQM010000061.1:0-2073 GCA_964561945.1 uncultured Gammaproteobacteria bacterium
TTATAATAAATAAAACATGAGACCAACATTAATTGATACACACACACATCTTAATCTTAAGAGATTAACCAAACATATTGGTCAACATCTTCTAGATTGCAAAACAAATAACATTTCCCAATTAATTGTTCCAGGAATAGATATCAAAAGCTCACAAGTATCTCTCCAACTTGCAGATAAATACCCAACCCAACTCAAATCAGCTGTTGGTATCCATCCGGAGGAAGTTCTAGACCAAGGCTATTCTATCAATTTAATTAACCAAATCGAGGGAATGATAGACAATCCACATGTTGTTGCAGTTGGCGAAATAGGACTAGACTATTTCTACGCAAAAACGCAAAAAAAACGTAATTTACAACAAGAATTATTTATAAAACAAATCAATCTTGCGTGCAAACATAATAAATCTATAATTATCCACAATCGGGACTCGAGTAATGATTTGGTTGATATTATCAAATCAATTTCGTCATCTAAACTAACGAGCAAAATTGTTTTCCACTGCTGTGAACCAAACTTTGAATTATTAAACTTAGCCATCTTACGGAATATATTCATAGGAGTCGACGGAGATATTACTTACGATCAAAACAAAAAAGATTTCATAAAACAAGTACCTCTAGATTTATTAGTATTAGAAACAGATTCCCCTTTTTTGCTTCCAGAGCCTCTAAAATCATCCAAATTATATCCTAACGTTCCTGCCAATTTGCCATTAATTGCTCAATCTGTTGCTCAGATCAAACATGTTTCATTTCGCCAAATTTCCCAACAAACTACACAAAACGCAAAGCAATTGTTTAACCTTGATTGAATTTTTTCCATTCATTTTCCACCTCTGACTTAATACCAAGTCTAAATTTACTCCAGTCATGATCTACTGCTTTTGCTCTAATCTTTTCCTTGCTCCATTTCAAATTCACAATTTCCTTTATTGCATTCACAGTTTCCTTTTCGTCGATAATATCTAATATAATGCCGTGAATTCCATTCTCCACTAATTCTGTAACCCCACTTTTTGCATTAACTATTACCGGGGTGCCACAAGCCATTGATTCCAATACTACCAACCCAAAGTCTTCTTCTTGTAACATGATCAAAGCATGCGCATCTTGGTATAATTTAGCTAACTTTTCGTCACTTACCTTTCCTAGCAATTTAATATTTTGACTTTTAATTTCATTTTGCAATTTTTCTTTATCAGAACCTTCTCCAACTATTAACAAATTGTAAGGCAATTTGTTAAATACTTTAATTAGTCCAGATATGTGCTTATATCCCGTAAGTCGAGAAACTACAAGGAAATAGTTTCCCTTATTAATGGATTGACCCAATTTGAATTTTCCCGTATCTACTCCCGGATAGATAATAGTGCTATTTTTTTTGTAATATTTCATAATTCGTTTCCTGACTATCTTCGATAAAGTAAAATATTTATCAGGAAAACTCGCATAATACTGGTCTTTGATTCGCAAATTAGTAAACCAGTATTTTTTCAAAACATTTACTAAGGGTGTCAAAAAACCATATCCGCGGTAAGCATCATAACCAGGATTTACCCATAAATATCTATTTGGTGTAAGACAATAACAAATATGTAAGGTATCAGGCGAGGTTACAATAGATTTAGCATCATAACTTGTAACAGAGATGACAATATCATATTTTGATAAATTGAATTTCCCAAACAAGCTGCCGAACCAAGGAGCAACTAGTTGGTGATTTCCACGCACAATAGGAACAGACTGCACCCACGATGTGTAAATGTGTTTGAATTTATAAGTCCATTCAAGATTATTTTCCTTTACAAGTGTATAAAGTGGTGCACTGGGAAATACTTCATGTAAATTTAACAACAAACGTTCAGCTCCACCCCAAGTCACAGCTTTGTCATAGACTAGCGCAACCTTAAGTTTATCTAGTTTCAAATTACTATTCACGATTCAATTTATCATTCCTTATCAACTATTTTTTCGTATGTATTACTAGTCGTTTGTGCCAATTTCTGCCAGCTAAATTGATTTGAGTATTTAATATTTCTCTTAATTATTTTTTTTCTTTCATTTTCTG
>CAZLQM010000062.1:0-2047 GCA_964561945.1 uncultured Gammaproteobacteria bacterium
ATGTTTTAATAACGGCTAACTTATGTTTCATCTTTTTTTTTTTTTTTACATTTTTTGTCTGACGACTCATAACTGCCATGTTGGTTTGCATAATTTCTTTTTCCAAATCTTTAACCATGACTTCGAGTTCAGAAACTGATTTAGTTGTTAATTGTTGTTTATCGTTAAGTTTTAGCATAATTTATAAGACCAGGTATTATAACGCGATATAGTCTTTAGTTACAATCTTAGTTCTAGTTGGGAGTTTGTGACCTGCTCGTCTTAATGCCTCATTGGCAATTTCAGGTGATACACCAGCGATTTCAAAAATGATATTTCCGGGTCTTACCACTGCCACATATCCAGCAACATCTCCTTTGCCTGAACCCATTCCTACACCCAAACCCTTAGCAGTAAAAGGTTTCGCTGGGAAAATCCTCAACCAAACTTTTCCACTTCTTTTGGTATAGTGAACGATTGCACGTCGAGCAGCTTCAATTTGAGCAGCAGTTAGCCAGCCCCGATCGAGGGTTTTTAATCCGACCTCGCCAAAACTGACCTTACTACCCGCGACTGCCCATCCGCCCATCTTTCCGCGGAATTGTTTTCGGTATTTTTGTCTTTTTGGTTGTAACATATTATTAATTAGTTGGAGCTGGTTTATGAATCCAGACTTTAATTCCTACATATCCTGACTGGGTATAAATAGGATAACGTGTAAAATCAATATCAGCCCTTATCGTTTGACGGGGGACACTTCCGCTTGAGAACATCTCAGTTCTCCCAATCTCTGCTCCACGAATTCTACCAGAAATTACCACTTTTATTCCCAATGCTCCCGAAGCCATAACCTGATCCATGACTTTACGAATTACCCTTTGGTGTGGGATTCTACGGGCAATCTGATCAGCAATTCTCAATGCCATAAGTTTAGAGCTAAATTCAGGCACTTTTACTTCTTCAACAGATAGCTCAATGTGCAAAGAAGTATCTTTTGGTGTTACCTTTAACAAAGACTCAATTTGTTTCCTCAATTCCATAATTCCGACTCCACCTCGACCAATAACGACTCCAGGTCGAGATACATAAATACGGATAAGTATTTGCTTAATGGATCGTTCGATATCAACATCGACCAAACCTGCTGGTCTAAGTTTTTCCTCCAAAAACTTCCGCAACTCCACATCTTGCATTAATAATCTACGATACTCGCTTCCAGTCGCAAACCAACGAGATTTCCATGTGAATTGTGATCCTAATCGGAACAAATAAGGATGTATTTTTTGGCCCATATATTATTTTTTGTTTTCTTTAGATTTAACGTTTGTTTTTGTTTTTGCAACCTTAACATCTTTTTTACTTTCTTTCTCAACTGGTTTTTCTTCATTTTTAGCTTTAACTACTTTGTTTGGTGTAGTAGATATTTTTGGAGCAACAACTTTTAATTCCATTCGAATATGAGATGAATATTTCTGAATTGGATGAGCTTGGCCTCGAGAGATTGCCCGGAATCTTTTGGCAACAGGCCCTTCTTCAATTAATAATTTGCTAATTATTAATTTTCCATTAGTCCCCACTTGAGTAGCATTTGCGATCGCTTGTCGCAAAACTAAGCCAATTGGCTCAGCAGCTCGCCTTCTTACGAATTGTAATGAAGCCAGTGCCCATCGGGCATCTTTGCCACGGACCAAATTAGCTACTTCACGTAACTTACGTGGGCTCATACGTATATATGTTCTTGATGCTTTAATATCCATATATTTCTAAGTTTTAGTTAAAACTCTCTTAACAACTTGACCATGTCCACGGAAATTCCTAGTTCCTGCAAATTCTCCGAATCGATGTCCGACCATATCTTCCCTTACAAATAATTTAATAAAATCTTTGCCATTGTGGATTTCCCACCACTTACCCACAAAGTTAGGATGAATCTGCGAGGCACGTTGCCAAACCCTAATCGGGGTTTGCTGACTACCAGCTTTTTCATCGCTAGCCTTACTTAAAAGACGAGCGCTTACGTATGGACCTTTTTTTGATGAACGTGACATATATTATTTGCTTATTTTAG
>CAZLQM010000063.1:0-2046 GCA_964561945.1 uncultured Gammaproteobacteria bacterium
ATTTCCCTAGTAGTCATTAGCATCACTACAATTTTCCAAAATCTTCTCCAAAACGCAATCGAAAAACCCAAAAACAAATCCTAGCAATCCGAATATAGGGTAGACAGTACCCAAACAGCAATGTTACATTGGGAGCTATTAATTACTCACGCAAAAAGGTTTGATGGTCGATCTAGATCCCATAGCTTTGGGGAAAAAATCCAAAAAACTTACAGATAAATTATCAAATTTCCAAAAACAACTCACCAAACTAAACATACCCAAAATATCTTACATGGGTATCCATATAAATGATGATAATAGTTTCGAAATAGCAGAACTCATTGGTCATAGATTCAAGTTCTATAACGTAAACACTCCAAGCAAAAATATAAACGAACTCATCACATGGTTAGAAAATCACATGTCACAACACAACACCAAAGTTATGGCTGTGGGCTTGGGAGGAAGACACAAAAAAGATACGTTTGTTACCAAACTTTGGTTAGGACTTGATATCGTTCCTCATTTTATATCTCAGGATACTCACAGATCCAAAGAAGACCTAATGCAAACCGCCAAAATCACCCAGTCCTTATTCAAACCTGATCTGTCAGCCAAAGTATTCATGAATAAATATAACCAGATAAATTCAAGTCACTTAATTCAACTTGTAGACTACAAGCAAACCGTTTCAAATGAAACATGGGAACAACTACAAAAACTAAAAGAAGTTCTCAAAAACAAACAAATATTGTTCTTCTCAGCCACGCCACAGGGTGGGGGAGTCTCAATCATGCGCCACGCCCTCGTTAGACTTTCTCGATTACTTGGAACCCAAATTAACTGGCACGTGTTACGCGAAAACCCAAAAATATTCTCAATTACCAAAACCAAATTTCACAATGTCCTTCAAGACGTGGCAAGCGACAATGCCAATCTCACCCAACCAGACAAAGACTTATTTGCCACTTGGTCAGAAGAAAACGCACGCCTCTTTCGTCTCGCAATCGAAAAAGCAGACATAATTATAATCGATGACCCCCAACCCAGCGGCATGATTAAATTTATTAAGCAGTGGCATCCTCAAGCCAAACTTCTCTACAGATCCCATATCCAAATTGAATCCAATTTAGTAGATAAACCAAAAACTTTACAAAACGATGTTTGGACATTCTTATGGCAAAACATTAAAGAATGCCAATTATTTATCGCCCATCCTATTAAGAAATTTATCCCCCAAGTAATCCCTAACAATAAAGTAGTCTTAATGCCTCCTGTCCTTGATAATTTCGATGGCCTAAACAAACCACTAAGTCCAACCCAAAACCAATTTTATTTAAAATTAGTTAATAAGTATTTATTAGAAACACACCAAGAAATCCTAGACGACAGTAGACCATACATAGCTCAAATAGCTAGATTCGACCCCAGCAAAGGCATCCCTGATGTAATCGATGCATATATAAAACTATGCAAAAAACTTGATAAAAAAGTCAGACCTCAACTAATAATTGCAGGACACGGATCAATAGATGATCCCGATGGAGCGCCGATCTTCAACATGCTACAAGAACAACTAAAAGAACCTCACTATCAAGAATTTGCCAATGATATAAAACTAGCTCGACTACCTCATATCGATCAAGCTCTAAACGTAATTACCAAAAACGCCAAAGTAATATTACAACTATCACACAAAGAAGGCTTCGAATTTAATGTCAGCCAAGCCCTGAAAGCAGGTAAACCAGTGATAGCTTACCGAGCTGGAGGTATACCGCTCCAAATCGACGATGGGAAAACAGGTTTCTTAGTTGACATAGGCGACACAGAACAAGTGGCAGAATATCTATACAGATTATTTAGTGACAATCAACTATATGCCGAAATGAGCAAGTCAGCTAGCAATACAGACTACACTTGGGTGACTACCGTCCAAAATGCTATTAACTGGTTTTATATATTCAAACAAGTTCTTGATAATAATTTGCCTGGCAATTTTGCGCACATCCCCACACTCGCCAATCCAGATCTTTGGTACCCTGTACCCAAAAGAATGGGAGAAAA
>CAZLQM010000064.1:0-1897 GCA_964561945.1 uncultured Gammaproteobacteria bacterium
TCAGGATCTGTTGTGAATTCTATCCTATATAATATTATATGTCAAGTTATAGTACACAAATGACTACATTTGTACTTGAAAACAGAAATTATACTATTAGAAAATAATTGTCTTGAGCGAAGAAATGACTTTTGGGATGCCTATTTGGGAGAAATTTTAAGCCCACTAATTTATTCCATGTCCCCCATAAATTGCCTTACAGCTCGTGACCAAGTCCCAGGAGATGACGGTGTATATTTGGACATGATTTGCTCCGGGGTAGTCAAACCTTTGTCAATGTAATTTTTCTTTAGACCTGCAGAAACGGTTTCGATGCCTTCGTCGTATGAAGAGAAATGTAAAGTCCCCCGTTCGTGTATGCCCCAACCCCAGCAATTGTAAGAATTCGGGGGAATGACCTTGCAGCCATTGGATTCTTGGCGAGAGATTGCGACTAATAAGCGAAAGTCTAGCTCATTTTTGTCTGCTTCTTGGATAATTTTGTCACTATGTGGAGCAAGAGGAGAATTGAAACTCTGCAAATATTGTTTAAGAATCAATGACCTGGCATCTGCAGGAATTACTTCTGACTGCACGATCCCTGGATTATCAGGAAGTGCTGCATAAATCTGCAAACCTGGACTGGGCTTGTGATCTGAGTCAGTGCCGATCTTATATGCGTAGATTGTTAGGATTGGAGCGCCAAACAAAAACAACGCAATTAGGAGATACTTGTACATTATCAACCATAGGTTACTCAATGGATAGGGATATTGTCAACTTTTGTACTATCTGACAATGAAATAGCTAATTCTTCGAGTTCCAAGATAAGACTCTATTTCCACAGCTGATCTTATATCCTTTGGTTGTTGAGTAGTTTCAAATAGAACGACTGGTGAATCTTCACCATTATTAAATGTAATGCTAACAAATGGAGGCGTAAACTCTCTATCTTGGGAAGAGATAAAAATTGACCCTCGTTGGAGAGATGACTCAAATTGCCCATCAGAAGCTCCGTAATAAACGAATTTCATAGAATATTTTGCCATTTCTGATTGGTCTATTGTAAGTTCTGTTTTGTACGGTGACATAGGCAGATTATATCATTGTATTTGAGGTATAATTCAACTTAATGCGCTTGTAGCTCAACTGGATAGAGCGACTGTCTTCGGAACAGTAGGTTGGGGGTTCAAGTCCCTCCAGGCGCACACATATGATTATTTGTTAAAATACTTGGGAAGCAAATGGGCCGCTAGCTCAATGGTAGAGCACCTCCCTCTTAAGGAGATTGTTCCGAGTTCGAGTCTCGGGCGGCTCACAATTTTTGGTGAATTATTAAAAATAAGAAGTTTTGGTAGCTGGATTGTTTTGACCTATAATATTTGATTTTGGGATTGCTGTGTGTTATTATCTCCAACATAAAAGCAACGATAATTGTAACCGTTAGGTTGCTTTTGGTACTTTGATATTGTTAAGGATAATGGACATTCTGTAGTCAACCTGAAAGGACATTGAAATGAGTGTGTTTTGGTTTTCATCAGCCACTTTGGGTGTGGGAATATTTATGTTCTTTATTGCTTATAGGAAGTCTACTTCTGCTTCTGTCTCTGAGAGTAAGAAATGGGACATTCTTGGAGTAGCAGGAACGTTGATAACTTTGATGGGTATTTCTGGATTTGCTCTGGATATCGTCAGAGTAAATCAGAGAAATCAGGAAATTTGGGCTAATGTTGCTGTGATTAAGGCTGAGACAGCTAAGATCGAAGCAACTACTGAGGCCATGGAGACTGAAACGGCTAAGATCGAAGCAACTACTGAGGCCATGGAGGCTGAAACGGCTAAGATTCAGGCATCTGCCTCGGAGAGGAAAACGCCAACACCTGATCTATTCAATCCTTAACGCAAAAAGTATCCCCCG
>CAZLQM010000065.1:0-1688 GCA_964561945.1 uncultured Gammaproteobacteria bacterium
CCACTATTTACTACTTCAATAAGGTTTCTAACTATTGCCAGCTCATATTCTAATCAGCATAAGATTGAAAAAGGATTTATTGCCGCATTATCTCCCTTTACGAATGGGGGCTATCAGGCGCTTAAACCAAAACGGTATTTAAAGATAAGGGCCATAGATAATCTGCTCCTATGGCTTTATTCCCATAGGTTAATCAACACATTATCCAATCTCATTCTTTCTGCTACCGAGGTTTCTGATCTTTATCATTTTCCATTTACCAGTACCACGAAGACAGAGAACCTCGCAAAACTCCATAGCAAAGAACTACCCGCGCCGCTATCTCTCAAAAAGAATACAAATCTCGATATTTACTTCGCCAAAAACACTTATGGTGGAGCTGATACACCAATTGGATTAACTGAAGATGAACGCCGTCGCCATGTATATATTATTGGAGCAACCGGCACAGGCAAGTCCACCATGCTTTTATCAATGATCAAACAAGATGTAGATAATAATAAAGGCTTGGCTGTCATCGACCCTCACGGAGATCTGACAGATCAAATCATCTCCGTTATCCCTAAAGAGAGAATTGAAGATGTTGTCTACTTTAATCCAGATGATATCGGCTATCCGATGGGGATTAACTTACTTGAATTAACCCCAGGACTTCCAAAAGAACAAGCCATCAGAGAAAAAGAGTTTATCGCTGAAAGCATCATTTCCGTTTTTCAGAAGATCTACACTGATAAATACTCTGGTCCAAGGATGGAGTATATTTTGCGCAACACTATTCATACCGCCTTTACAGTGCCAGAAGCCACGCTGTTTACGATCTATAAACTCCTTATTAATACGAGTTATCGAAAATCGGTCACTAAAAACCTGACTGACGAAAATCTTAAAGACTTCTGGAAGTACGAGTTTGCCAAGGCTGGTGATTATCAAAAGGTGAAAATGATTTCACCGATCACTAATAAGATAGGTCGTTTCTTATTTTCTCCCACAGCCAAGCGAATACTCGAGCAAGGTAGATCAACCATAAATTTCGACACGATTATGAATGAGGGAAAAATTCTACTGTGCAATCTCTCTAAAGGAAAAGTCGGCGAAGATAGCTCTAGCGTTTTCGGGGTACTTATCATGGCTAAGATACAACTCGCTGCCCTAAAACGTGCCAGAATGAAGCCTGAGGCAAGAAAAGACTTCTATTTATATGTCGATGAATTCCAGAATTTTGCCACCCCTGCCTTCGCTCAAATCCTCTCAGAAGCCAGAAAGTATCGACTCAATGCGATTCTAGCTCACCAGACAACATCACAACTCGAAGAAACATCACTTGTAAATGTGACATTGGCAAATACTGGTACAGTAATTTGCTTCAGAACCGCCAACCCCGAAGATGAACGCATGATCCTGCCACAGTTCAGACCGTATATCGAACAAGGTGAGATTGCGAGTTTACCGTCGTACCATTTTTACATGAGGCTAGGTGCGCTTAATCCAGAAGAACCATTCTCGGGAGTAACTATTCCAGTGAAGATCGGATACAGTCAAAATAGGGTTGATGAGGTGATCGAGTCATCGAGGAAATTGTACGCTAAGAAGTACGCTGGAACAGTTGAAGCCATCATCAAACCTAAAGAAAAGCAGGCATCTAAAAAAGTGTATTCAGCACTTCCTTGATTTCCTACCGGTAGGTAATG